>DASXYQ010000404.1:0-6652 GCA_036502445.1 Roseiarcus sp.
CATGGCGATAGTCGTCACGTTCGCCGCCCTCTTCCTGGGTCTTATCATGAGCTCGGTGAAGACGTCCCATGACCTGTTCGACGCTCGGCTGCGCGGCTTCGCCAGCGATATCATCGAACTCGACCTGCGGCTGAAGGAATATGGCGAACCCGCCGATTCGATGCGCGCGGCGTTGCGGACCTACGTCGCCGCCGCCATCGCCGATACCTGGCGCGACGAGCCGCGGCCGACGGGCGACTACCCCATTTATTCACCGACCCCGGGTTATGAGCGCGAGCAGCTCGGCGCGATGCTCTTCAAACTCGACAACGCGATCAGGCGGCTCCAGCCGGCCGATGATTTCCACCGCAAGCTCGCCGAAAGCATTGCAACGCGAATGACGGACATGCTTCAGCAGCGCTGGTTGCTGATCGTGACGCCACAGGACACGATTTCCTTGCCGCTGATCATACTGATGGTTTTTTGGCTCGTGATGATCTTCGGCGTCTTCGGGCTGACGTCGCCGCGCAACCGCGTGGTTTATGCGGCGCTCCTGATGTGCGCGCTGTCGGTTTCATCCGCCATCTACCTGATCCTTGATCTCGACAAGCCGCTCGATGGCCTGATCAATGTGTCCAGCGAGCCGATGCGCAGCGCACTCCGCCACATCGACGCTCCGCCATAGGCTGCTGATTGGCGCCCGCGCTCAATTCTCGATTCGACGCTTGAATCCGTCCAAAATCTGATGCGCCATGTAGATGTAGTTGCCGTCGAAATGATGAACGCCCTTTTTTTCGATCACCTCGGCGCCCTGCTTCACTAGATCGGGGCAGTACGAGCCCGAATCCTGATCGCCGTAGAAGCACTGGATCATTTTTCCGGGGATGTCCTTGATGGCCGGCGCCAACGGCGTCGCCGCAGCGCTGGGACCCGCGCCGAGCCAGCCGACGACGCGAATCTCCCAGTCGGCGGCGCGCCCGAGGCTCAACAACGAAATCATCGCAACGTGCTGCTTCAGGCTCGGCCTGAGGTAATCATAAACGAACGGCAACGTGTCGGCGCCGAACGAGAAACCGATCAGCGCCACCTTGTCCGCGTGCCATTTGGCGCTGTAGGCGAGAATGACGGCCGAAAGGTCGGCGGCGGTCTGCTGCGGCGTTTTGCTCTGCCAGAAATAGCGCACGCTGTCCCAGCCGACGACGGATACCCCGAGGGATTGCAGGTTTTCGGCGATCGTCTTGTCGATGTCCCGCCAGCCGCCGTCTCCAGACAGGAACACCGCCATCAGACGCGACGGCTTTGACGCCGGCAGTTCGACCAGAGGCAGTCCGCCGACGCGGCTGAAATCGTCCTGGACGAGATGCGGCGCGACGAGCGATGCGAGGGTTTGGTCCGGCCTCCGTGCGCTCAGCGTCTGAACTTCCAGATCTGGCGACAGCGCCTGAAGCGTTTCAAAATGGGCGCGCGTTATCCCAGAGGTCGCCGGCGTGAGCGCGACGCTCCAAAAGCGATTGAGGATCGGCACCCGCCAATGGCGCGGTTCGACGCCGTCGCTGGGAAAACGGGTGCAGAAGCCATGGCTGGTTTGCACGACGGCCCACGGATCGAGAGAGACCGCGCCGCCCAACGTCGCGGGCGGCGTCTGCGCCATTATGGCGCCGGCGAGCGCGCCGCCTTCCCCGACTCCCGCCAGGATGGGGAAGAAATACTCGGCGCCGCCATGCTCGCGCTGCAACCGGCGACTGAGCCCTTCGACATCGCCGACCAATTGATCGCAGCGCGCTTCCTCCGTGGCGACGCGAGCGAGATAGGCGTCGGTATCGACCCCGACCGCCAGTGCGCCGGCGCCGGCCAGCGAGTCGAGCCGGACCTGATCGGCAGGAGTCCACCCGCCGGCGTCTGAAAACAGCACGACGTAGCCGCGTGGCGTTCCCGTAGGGGTCGCCAGCCTGACCTCGCCATATCGGCCGCCATCGCGCGCATGCGCTGGCGCAACAGCGTAAAGGCATATGAAGATAGCGATGAGGGTCGATAGTCTAGGCATGGTCGCGCTCGGATGTCGACGAGGGAAGGCCGGCGGCAATCAGGGCGGCGGCGTCGGCCAGAGCAACGAACGGACCGAGCGTGCCCGAGGCGGCGAGATAGCGGGGCTCCCAAACCGGATTGAACTTGCTCTTGAACGTGCGCAGTCCCTTGAAATTGTAGAACCGGTCGCCGTGCTTCCAAATCTGGGCGCCGAGCCAATGCCAGCGAGAGCAGAGCGGCTCGGTGCGCAACCCGCTGAGCGGCGCGACCCCGAGACTGAGAACGTCGAGTTTCTGCTCCTGGAGCGTCAGGATCAGCCGCGTGAACAGGAACTCCATCGCGTAAGCCGAGGCTCCGTCCGAGGATCTCATGACGCCGATTGAGGCCTCCCCTTTCGTGTTCGTCGTCATCACGCTCGCGAAGGCGACCGGCTTTCCGTTCGCGCGAACGAGGCCGAGCCCCTGCGCCGCCAAAAAGCGCGGCTCGAACGCAGCGACGGAAAACCCCTTCTCGTCGCCCGCCCTTGCTTCCAGCCACTCGCGAGAAATCGCCGCGACCTCTTCCTTGCAAGCCGCGGAAGCGTCAGGACCGAAATACTCGAATGTGAGGCCCTCGCGTTCGCCGCGCTTCAAGGCGTAACGCAAGTGCGACGCGGCGCCTCCTCGCAGGGAGAAAGCGCCGAGCGGGATACGGGCGTCCTCGCCCAGTTTCATCACGCTGAACCCGGCGTCGAGGTAGAACGGCAAACTCTCCGGACGAACTTGGTAGAAGGCGGCGCGGCCGCCATGGGCATGGGCTTGTTCGATGAAGCGGGTAATCAGCGCGCGCCATTCGTCGGTCGGGCCGACGGGATCCAACAGAGCGATCCAACTGCGTCCTCGCTTGCCGAACATCAAAAATGTGAGCCCGGACGGCGAGAACAGAAAGCTCTTGTCGCCCATCAGCGCCAGGAGCGCATCGCTTCGGTCCTGCTTGGCGACGATCGTCGCCGCGCGGGCGAGATCGGCGCGGCTGGGCGGCGGCGCAAGCCCCTTCGGCGGACGCAGCAACTGCGCCACGCCGAAACCGAAAGCAACCACGGAGGCGCCGAGCAAGGCGCGAAGCGCGCGAGGCGCCTGAGCGTCGAATGCGAACTGCCACCAGACATCGCGCACCGCCGATCCAAGATTGTGGAAAGCGAGAAACAGGATGCCGAAGGCCGCTGCGATGACGAGTCCCACCGCGGCGAACCAGCCCAGCGTGAAAGGCTGGTCCAACATCGAGGTCGGACGATAGAACTGCGGTCGCGTCGCGAGCATTAGCATGGCGAGAATCGAAAGGAAGCCGGCTTCGCCGAAGGCGAGGCCCTTGGCGACGGAAAATCCGAGGCTCGCGATCGTCAGCGCAAACGCCAGCCGCCACGCTCCGTCGCGCCGATCCAGCAGGCCGCGGGCGACGAACAGGAACACAACGCCGATCAGACTGCCGAGAAAATGCGATGTTTCCACTGCCCAGAGAGGCAGATGCGACGACAGCAGGGACAACCGCTGGCCGAACGTCGGCGTCGCGCCCGAGACGAGCAGCATGATTCCCGCGACGAAAACGAGAACCCCGATGAAAGTCGGCGAGAGGCGGGCGGCGACGCGAGACAGACGTTCGTCGGCGTTCGCGCTTCGCGGCGCGACTGCGAGGCGGACCTCGAAAAAAGCGAACAGGCCGGCGGAGATGACCAGCGGCAAGACGTAATAGACGCCGCGATACGCCAGCAACGCCGCCGCCACCGCGTCAGAATGCCCGTGGCCTCGCAAGGCCCAGAGGACTACCAGTTCGAAAACGCCGACGCCACCGGGAACGTGGCTCACGACCGCCAGCGCTGTGGCGGCCGAGAAGATGGCCGCGAACGCAGCGAAGCCGACCGGGACCGGCGGCAGCAGAACCCACAGCGCGATCGCCGCGGCCAAGAGCCGGATCGAAGTCAATGCGAGCTGGCTGGCTACGAGCGGCTTGCTCGGCGGCGCCAAGGAAAATCCGCCGATCCGGATGGGTCCACGCAACCCAAAAACCAGAAAATACGCGGACGACGCCACGGCCGCCGCCGCCACGACGCGCAGGACGGACGGCGCCCATCCCAACAGGGTCGCGACCGGGTCCGCCTCGATCAATCCGGCCAACCCGCCTATGCCAGCCAAACCGAGAGCGAAGCCACCGATGACGAACAGCAGCAGGCGGGCGATGTCGTCGCGTTTGATTCCGACAGCGCCGTAGACCCGATAGCGAACGGCCGCCGCGGTGAGCGCGCCAAACCCGGCCGCGTTCCCCAACGCGGTGCCGCAGAAGCTCGCCAGCAGGAGCGCGGAAAACGAAGTTCGCGCGCCGATATAGCGTAACGCACTGGCGTCTCGTCCAACGAGAGCCGCGAAGCTCAGAACCGTCGCGGCGATCGACGCGGCGATTGCTCCCGCCGGCATCCGGCGCAATGCGACCGTCATTTGGTGATAGTCGATCGAAGCGACGATGTCGCCCAGCGGGATTATGAAAACCGCGCCTGCGACGAGGACGGCAAGCGAAATCAGCAGCCGCCTCGCGCGGCCGTCCTCTCGTCGTTCCCCCTTGGATCGGACGCCCGAATTCTCGGATCGCCCATCGTCTCGCTCAGCGCCGCTTTGACGGCGGCGGACGTCGCCGGAGGCGCCCGAGTTCGCGAGGTCGGCAGAAATGCTCAAAGGGCAGTCTTCTCAATCTCGGCCCCATTCCCCTCGGCCGCCGCAGAACGGAATGGCTTCGTCTCGAATCGATCCAACCGTCCCGTCCGCCATCGCCGCTCTGGCGTCAAACTCGGAAGGATTCGCGAAAGTTCGGAAGAGCGCGCTCGAGGACGTTGGGAAGTCAGAATCGGCGTACATTCTCTATGTGGGCAGTTTGTTCACAGAATCTTGGCAGAACCATGACATGGGATTGACCGCTGCGCGTTGCGGCTGCCGCGAATTGGAATAGCAAGCACGCCCGCAACGGCGTTCGCGCCCGCTCACGCGCTCGCCAGTTTCACCCCCATCGCCTGATGCAGCGCGTTGATCGCCTTCAGCGGCCGCACCATCACCTTGAAACGATCGATCCGCCCTTCCGCGTTCCACCCGATCATGTCGACGCCGTTGATTTCGAGGCCGTCGAGCGTCGTGACGAATTCCAACACCGCGGAGGACTCACTGAGCCATTCGCCGACGTAGCGAAACGCCTCGCCGCCGAGCACCGCCAATGCCGCGCTGAGATATTTCAGCGTGATCGCCTTGCCGCGTTGCGGGGTGTGAACGACCGGCGATTGGAAGACGATGTCATCGGCTAGCAACGACTCCAGCGCTCCGGCGTCGTGCGACTTTGCGATTTCGCGCCAGCGTTCGATGGCCTCGGGATACATGCGATGTCCTCACACTTTCTCCAACCGACGGCGGTTCGGCTTGCCTCGCCGCGGATCCTGCCCTACGCCGGATCATGGAGCAGGAGAAGCCGAATGTCCCAGACGACCCTCGATCCCGGCGAGCGGATCGCCCCCGCCAACGGCCTGGAAATTTGCTACCAGACTTTCGGTGAGGACACCAATCCGCCGCTGCTGCTGATCATGGGGCTGGGCGCCCAGATGATTCTCTGGGACGACGAGTTCTGCGACCGGCTCGCCGAGCGCGGCTACCGGGTGATCCGCTTCGACAATCGCGACGTCGGCAAGTCGAGCAAGATCGATTCGCCGCCGCTCAACCTCGCCAAGACGCTGTTCGAACGCCGCCCCGGCGACACGCTCGCCGCGCCCTATCTGCTCAGGGACATGGCGGCCGACGCGATCGGACTGCTCGATTTCCTCAGGATCGGAAGAGCCCATGTGGTCGGCGCCTCGATGGGCGGCATGATCGCGCAGGAATTGGCGATCCATTGGCCGCAGCGGGTGCGGACGCTGACCTCGATCATGTCGACCACAGGCGATCCCGCGTTGCCTCAGGCCAGCCCCGAAATGTTCGGATTCTTTCTCGCGCCCCCGCCCCGGAACGTCGAGGAGTTTGTCGAAGCGAACGTGACCATCGGGCGCGCGTTTCGCAACGGCGGTTTCCCCGAGGAAGAACCGCTGGCACGTGCAAGGGCGGTTCGCGCCGCGGCGCGCGGAATGTCGCCCGAAGGCGGGGCCCGGCAGATGCTCGCGGTGGTCGCCTCGGGCAGTCGCAAGGCGAGCCTGCCGCAAATCAAGACGCCGACGCTCGTGATCCACGGCGCCGACGATCCCCTCGTGCCGCTCGCCGCGGGTGAGGACACCGCGCGCTCGATCCCTGGCGCGCGGCTCGTCGTGATCGAGCGGATGGGCCATGCGCTGCCGATGGCGGTCTGGCCCCGCGTGATCGACGAGATCGCCGCGCACGCGAAATAACATCGAGGCGAGAGCCGAGCAGCGGGGTCACATCCCCGGTATCGCCATTATCTCGACGATCTCGATCCACGCCCCCGGCATTTGGAGATGCGGGAAATCCTTGCCGAACAGCTTGGCGGCTTCCTCATGCGTTTCCGCTTGGAGTATGGAGAAACCGCCGAGCTCGTTGTTGACGTTTTTTGTCCCACTGGCGTCAAGGCGCTTCGACTTTCCTAACGGCGCGCCGCCATCGACGATCGACGCCCTGTTAGCGTTCATCCACTG
>DASXYQ010000405.1:0-3871 GCA_036502445.1 Roseiarcus sp.
CTATATATCTGACGGCTACGACTTGATTGGCGGGTTTCGGAACTCGCTCGGCAAGGGCCCGGATGTTCAGGCATGTGAGCGCGGGGGGCTTCTGCACCAGCAGAATGTACAGATCAGATTGTACGCATCTATGCTGCGTAATACAAAAAGCAAAGGCTGCGCCGTTTCGGGCGCCGTCTCAAAATCCCACGGGGAGAATAATGATGAATATCTCTTTCCAAAATTGGAATATCTGTCAGGTTCAAACTCACTCGAATCCGGATCACCCCGCCGCCATGAACCACCCGCCTCCGCCCTGCGCCGCAAATCCGCCCCCCGCGGACGGCCGAGCCCTCTCGCGGGGCGGGCGAAATGCGGTTCGCCGGCGGCGGGAAAGCGACGGAAAGGGGGCGGCCGACGATGAAAAGTTTGGAAGCCGCCAAATACATTTTTTTCGCTTGTAACCACTTGAAATCACACGAAACCGCCAAAGCTTTGTTTGGAAAAGCTTGGACTAAAACAGCCTAGATTTGGAAAGGCTTGGAAAAATGCAAGGAGGCGCGCCATTGTTCCGCCACATCCGCTCCTCCCGCGCCGCCGCCACGCCCGTCTCGACCGGGAGCTCTGCGAAGCGCGACTAGAGGCCGCCGGCGACGATCAGAAGCCGACGGGCGGGCGCCGGCGCGGCCACCCGCTCACTCCCGCCTCATCGGGAGCAGCGAGTCGGGACGCGCCCGTTGCGAGGTTGCCGTCCCCGGCGCGCGGCTTCAGATCGTCAGCGTCCCGGCCTTCGCCGCGGCATATCGCTGGCCGATCCGCGGCCAACTCAACACGCTCCAACAAGCCGCGAGATACTCGGGGCGGCGATTCTGATACTTCAGGTAATAGGCGTGCTCCCAGACGTCGTTGCCGAACAGCACTTTCTCGCCGTCCATCAGAGGCGAATCCTGGTTCGGCCGCGAGTCCAGCGCGAGCTTGCCCTGCGGATCGACCAGCACCATCGCCCAGCCGGAGCCGAACACGCGCGAGGCCGTGTTGTTGAAGTCCTCTTTCAGTTTCGCGAACCCGCCAAGATCGCGCGCGATCGCGGCGGCGAGGTCGCCGTCCGGCTCGCCGCCCTTGCCGCCCATGACCTGCCAGAACATCGTGTGATTGGCGTGGCCGCCCGCGTTGTTGCGAACGGTGGTTCGGATGTCCTCGGGAACCTCGGCAAGATGCGCGAGGAGGTCGGGCAGCGGCGTCGCCTGCAAATCGGCGTCATCCTTGAGCGCGGCGTTGAGGTTGCTCACGTAGGCCGCATGATGCTTGTCGTGGTGCAACTGCATGGTCAGGGTATCGATCGCCGGCTCGTTGGCGTCGTAGCCGTAGGGCAAAGGTGGGACCGCGAAAGGGTATTTCGGCGACGCGGCATTGACGACCGCCTGCATCGGCGTCGATTGCGCCGCCGCCGATCTCACGAACGGCGCGGCCGCGAATGCGCCGGCGCCGAACAGGAAGGAGCGTCGAAACAGGTTGATCATGGATGTCCTCATTTGATGCATGGGGAATGACCCGGGAGAACTCGAAGCTAGGTCGCCGACGTGAAGATCTGAAGTAGGGTCGACCGACCGACAAGTATGAGCGTCCGATCCACATCACGCCTGGGGCGAATGTCGCTCCGGCCTACATCCCCGGTTTGCCGCCGCGTCGGTGGCCCTTTAGGTTCCAAGCTAAAGACAGGGGAAGCGGGCGCATGAAATCCGAGACGATCAGCATCGAGCGCGGGGGCCGCGCGATCTTCGCTCGCCGCTGGGAGCCCGACGGGGCGGCGCGCGCCTGCGTGCAGATCGCCCATGGCCTCGCCGAACACAGCGCGCGCTACGAACGGCTAGCGCTCGCGTTGACCAACGCCGGCTATGTCGTGATGGCGAGCGACCACCGTGGCCACGGCCCGAACTGTCCGCCCGCCGATCTCGGCTTCTTCGCCGACGCGAACGGGTGGCGAGAATGCCTCGACGACCTCAAAGCCGTCGCTCGCAGGATCGCCGCGGACTTTCCCGGACTGCCGCTGGTCTTCTTCGGCCATTCCATGGGTTCCTTCATGGGCCAGACCCACATCGCCGAACACGGCGCGGGGCTCGCAGGCGCGGTGCTTTCCGGCACGAGTGGACCGCCCGCGGCGATGCTGCCGATCGGCCGCAGAATCGCCGGCTTCGAGCGTTGGCGGCTCGGCCCGCGCGGCAACAGCCCGCTGGTGCAGGCGCTGCTGTTCGGCGAACTCAACAAGCCGTTCAAACCCACGCGGACGCCGTTCGATTGGCTTTCGCGTGACCCGGCCGAGGTCGACAAGTACATCGCCGACCCCTATTGCGGCTTCCCCGTCACGACGCAATTGGCGATCGACCTCGTCGGCGGGCTCAGCGGCCTCGCCTCGCCGGAAACCGCGGCGCGCATACCCAAGACGCTGCCGATCTACATTTTCAGCGGCGCTCGCGATCCCGTCGGCGGCAAGCTGCAACGGCTGTTCGACGTCTATCGCGCGGCCGGCCTCACGCGCTTGACGATGAAAGTCTATCCCGGCGCGCGCCACGAGACGCTCAACGAGACCAACCGCGACGAGGTTACGGCCGATCTAGTCGCCTGGCTCGACGCCAACGTCCGTTGACCTGCGCGTCAGCCCTTCAACTGGGCGAGCACGCCGGCGATGTCGCCCATGCCCCAATGTTCCGCGATTCGCCCGTCCCGCACCCGGAAAATGTCGCAGGAGGTGAAGCGCAGCGGCCGGCCCGTCGGGGCTACGCCATAATACGCGCCGCCGTGCGCGCCCTCGTAGACGAAGCTCGCCGCCGCCTTGTCGCCCGAGGCGAGCGAGGTCTCGATGCTGACGCGGAGATCGGGAATTCCGGTCAGCCGCGCCTGAAAGAAGGCGAGCGTCGCCTCCTTGGTCGATTTTCCAGCCGGCGGCGCCGGCGCGGCGGCGCTCCTTTGATGGTTGACATAGTCCTCGGCGAACAGATCGGCGAAAGCCGCCATGTCGTGCGCGCTCAGCGCCGTCGCGAAGCGCTCGACGACGGCGCCCGCGTCCTCCGCCTCGGCCGCGTCCGGGATTGCCGCCGCCGCGGCGACGAGCGCGGCGCTGGAGAGAAATTGTCGGCGTTGCATGAGGAGACTCCCGAGTTGGCGAGATTGCCGAATTCATCCTACTCCCCCGCGCGATGCAACCGTTCCTCGCCGCGATTGCGCGGAGGCCGATTTTGCGCTTAATGCTGCCGACCGGTTGCGCCCGCGCCGGGCCGGTAGCTCAACGGTTAGAGCCGGCCGCTCATAACGGTCTGGTTGGGGGTTCGAGTCCCTCCCGGCCCACCACGGCCATCCCCTGACGCCAGCGCCGTGGCCGCCGAACGGCAGCCGGAAAAATTGCTTCGACGGGGAACTTCGAGTCGTCCCTGGCGTTGTCCTCGGCTCTCATGGAGAGAATGAAGGAAAAAGCCATGGACAAAGAACACGTCAAAGGCGCGGCCGACAAGGCGAAGGGCGCCGTGAAGGACGCGGCCGGCAAATTGACCGGCGACAAAGAGCTTCAGGCCGAAGGCAAGATGGACAAGGCCAAGGGCGCCGCGCACAGCGCCGTCGGCGACGCCAAGGACGCGGTGAAGAGAGCCGCGGATACTTGAGACTGTAATTATCTTACTTGAAAATGGGTCGCCTCTCGGGGCGACCTTTTTTTGTTGGGGCGGCGCGGTCCGGAACTTTCGGTGGCAAAACAACGTTCCATTGGGGGGCTGTCGATCTAAAGGAGACTTACGATGCGTAGAACCGTGATCACGATAGCGGCGCTCGCCGCTCTTCCCGTCGCCGCCCTCGCGCAGGCGACGATGACCCACTTCGTCACGCTCAACAACAACGACATGCT
>DASXYQ010000406.1:0-13079 GCA_036502445.1 Roseiarcus sp.
AACAGGAACCGCGGGCCATAGGCGCGCCCGCACATGCCGTAATTGCCGGCGCCGAACGAGCCGCCGACGATCAGCGTGACCTTGGGAACGCGCGCGCAGGCGACCGCTGTGACAAGCTTGGCGCCGTCCTTGGCGATGCCGCCGGCTTCGTAGCGCTGCCCGACCATGAAGCCGGAGATGTTCTGGACGAACAGCAGGGGAACGCAGCGCTGCGCGCAGAGTTCGACGAAATGGGCGCCCTTCAGCGCGCTTTCCGAGAACAGCACGCCGTTGTTGGCGATGATCCCGATCAGGAGCCCGGAAATCCGCGCGAAGCCCGTCACCAGGGTCGGACCGAAGCGCGCCTTGAACTCGTCGAACTCCGAGCCGTCGATCAGACGCGCGAGGATCTCGCGCACGTCGACTTGCCGGCGCAGGTCCATCGGCACTATGCGCAGCAGGTCCTCGACCGGGTGCAGCGGCTCGGCCGGAGCGGCCGCGTCGTGCGGCGTCTTGGCGGGACGATTGAGGTTGGCCATCGCCCGCCGGGCGAGCACGAGCGCGTGGACGTCGTCGCGCGCCAGCGCGTCGGCGACGCCGGAGATTCGCGTGTGGAGATCGCCTCCGCCCAGTTCCTCGGCGGTCACCGTCTCGCCGGTCGCCGCCTTGACCAGCGGCGGGCCGGCGAGGAAAATCGTGCCCTGCTTCTCGACGATGATCGTCTCGTCGGACATCGCCGGGACATAGGCGCCGCCCGCCGTGCAGGAGCCCATCACCACCGCGATCTGCGCGAGTCCGGCCGAAGACATCCGCGCCTGATTGTAGAAAATGCGGCCGAAATGCTCGCGGTCGGGAAACACCTCGGATTGATGCGGCAGATTGGCGCCTCCGGAATCGACGAGATAGACGCAGGGCAGCGCGTTCTCGAGCGCGATTTCCTGCGCACGCAGATGCTTCTTCACCGTCATGGGATAATAGGCGCCGCCCTTGATCGTCGGATCGTTGGCGACGATCATCGCCTCGCGGCCCTCGATCCGCCCGATTCCGGCGATCAGGCCGGCTCCGTGCACGTCGCCCTCATACATGCCGTAGGCCGCCAGGGGGCCGATCTCCAGGAAGGGCGAAGCCGGATCGATCAGACGCGCGACCCGCTCGCGCGCCAGCAGTTTGCCGCGCGACAGATGCCGCTCGCGCGACCTCTGCGCGCCGCCCTCGGCAGCCGCGGCGCGCCGCGCCGTCAGCTGCGTTAGCGCGGCCCGCCACTGCGCGGCGTTCGCCTCGTCCGTCGTCGCGTCGGTGCGCGGCGCGGTTCGTATTATCGCCATGTAGGCCTGCCTCCTCAACCCAAACGAGCACCGTAAGAACAACCATAGCGAGCATAACTTAAGAAAAATCAAACACGCTGCCGGTGGGTAAGACTAATCCAAAACGCAGAAAAAAGCCGGCGACGTTACGAGAAGCGCTTTGCTTACCGTCTCAGGCGGGCGCCTCGGACGGCGGCGTCGCCGGTCTGGTGTCGTGGACCCGGGCAAAATCGATATGCCGCAGACCGTCCTCATCGACGTGGAAAATGTCGACGAAGTCGTGGCCGGGACGCACGTCCTGCGCGGCGAAGGTTTCGCGCGCGTACACCATTTGCGACGAGGTCTCGTCGAGACCGCTGATGCTCAAGATGAAATTCATGTCGCTGGCGAGCAGTTCGGCGTCGGCCACGCCGTACAGGGGACTGTCCGCGTCGATCGGATGGAACAGCGTCCAGCTGAGAGCGAACGTCGGATTCTCGTTCTTGAGCAGCTGCATCGGCCGGAAGCCGATGAAACTTCGCCCTTCCGCGCTCTGTGTCGGCGATAGTATCCAGAGCTTGGCCGTGGCTTCCGTAATGAAACTGTTGCGCTCGTTGGCGACCCGGAAGACCAGCGTCGGAACTCCGTCGTGCTCGGTTATTACGGGGTTGCGGGCGAAAATCAACCGCGCACGGGGATGGGATATTCGCGAGAAAACCAATCCGCCCATTCCCGCGAGACACACCAATCCGATGAAATTCTCCGACGTCGCTACGATATGGCCAAAGAAGGTCTGGGGATACATGTCCCCGTATCCGACGGTCGCCGTCGTCTCGACGCTGAAAAAGAATAGATCGGCGAAGCTGCCGGGATGCGCGTTGGCGATCGGCGCGCGGCCGAGACTATAGACCGCGGCGAAAAACAGGTTCAGCGAGACGAATGCCGCCGCTATCCCGGCGAAGAACCTCGGCCAGCTGATGACCATGGCGTTGTGGTAGAAATCGTTCCAGAAGCCGCCGCGCTCGAGACCCTCGGCGATGGTGCCGCGGCCGCCGATCGCGCGGATCTCCGAATGCGCAGGCCGCCGCGATCGGCTGGACTCGGGGCGCCAGAACTCGCTCAAACGCTGTCGTATCTTTCGATGCGCCATGTTTCGGCCTCGGCGTCGGCAATCCACGCCTTCCAGGCCAGCAGCGCCATGACCGCATCCATGTATTCGCGCGTCGCTCGCTTCACGGGCACGTCATAAGTGTGGAAGCGGTTGACCACCGGGGCGAACATCGCGTCGGCGGCGGTGAAGCGTCCGAACAGGAACGGGCCGGCTTTGCCATGGATCTCGCGCGCGTGCGCCCAGGCCGCCTCGATCCGCTCGACGTCCGCCTCGACCTCGGGGTTCAGCGCGATCTTTCGCACCGGGCGGCGGAACTGGGTCGGACAATGCTGGCGCAGGGCCTGGAATCCACCATGCATCTCGCTGGCAAGCGAGCGCGCAAGCGCGCGTGCGCCCTTGCCCCTGGGCCATATCGTCTTTTCCGGAAATTTCTCCGCAATGTACTCGACGATCGAAAGCGACTCCCATACGTCGACGGCGCCGTCGCGGAGTGCGGGGCATTTGCCGCTGGGTGAGTGCTCGAGGATTTTCTCGCGCGTTTCGGGCAAATCCAGCGGGATCACGGTCTCCTCGAACGGGATGTGGAAATGCGCCATCAAGATCCACGGTCGCAGCGACCAGGATGAATAGGCCTTGTTGGCGATGATCAACTTCAGCGGCACGGCGCGCTCCCCCTCGCGATCCCGAAGTCCTTCGACGCGCGCTTTGGCAAAGTCAAGCGCTCGCTCGCCTTGACCGCGTTGCGCCACCGCCGCATTCAACCGGCATGAGCACCAGCGATCCCGAGCCCGATTCGGCCCCCCATCTCGCGGCGGTGATCCTGACGCTCTGCTCCGAGGCCGAGCCCGGAAGCACAATCTCTCCGATCGACGCCGCGCAGGCCTTCGCCGCGGCGCGGGGCGAGGGCGAACTCGGTTGGCGCGCGCACCTGCAAAACGTGCGCCGGACCGCCGTGCGGCTGGCCGAGGCCGGCCTCATCGTCATCTACCGCAAGGGCAAGCCAGCCGATCCGCGGGATTTTCGCGGCGTCTATCGCCTGGGCGCGCCGCGTTCGGAGTGAGGCTCGTAGACCGTCAGTGCGAGCGCATCGAAGCTGCGTGACGCGCCCTGGTTGCGTCGTCGCTTTGCTCCTCACAATGACGGGCCGGACCTTCACGGTCCCGGAAACCAGGCGTCGATCTTGCCGGCGAGGTGGTACGCGGCCAGCCCGATCCATTCGTGGACGGCGAGTTCGAACAGCGTCAACCCGCGGCCAGGTTCGTTATTCGGCAGATAGTCTCTGTCGTCGCCCGTAGAGTGATAATCGACGGGATCGGCGCGAACCGAAAAACCCGCCTTTTCGAACAACCCCATCGAACGCGGCATGTGCCAGGCCGAGGTTACGAGCCACCAGGTCTGCTGAGGGTTCGGCTTCACCAGCGCCGCCGTGAATCGCGCGTTTTCGAAAGTGTTCCGCGAGTGCGTTTCGATCTCGATGCGCGAGGCGTCGACGCCGAGCGCGACGAGCAGGTTACGCGCTTCGATGGCTTCGGGAGGGTCCGCCGGCCGGGCGCCGCCCCCGGCGTAGACGATTTTCGCTTCGGGAAACCGGCGCGCGAGGATGGCGGCCTCGGTCAGGCGCGCGGCGCCCTCCTCGAGCGCAGTCTGCCCGTGCGCGAGGCTGAGTGTGACGCTGATGGGTCCACCCAGCACGATGATTCCGTACGGCGCCACCGCATCCTTCGGCAGAGGTGGAAATCGCTCCTCCAGCGGCCGCAGCAGTAGGACGCCGATGGGCAGCATGCTGATGACGAGCAGCGCGCCGACGCCCATCAACGTCAAGGCGCGACCGGTGCGCGGGACCCGGCGAACGACGAGCGCGCCGAGCAGCGCGCATACGAGCAACAACGTGATGGGATCGGCCGCGAGCCAAAGCGCCTTGGATACGACAAAGAACATGAAAGCCGCCTTCCCACCCCAACGCCAGTTCGAGACGACGCCTGGCGCGACGCGTCGACGGTCGTGGGTTTAACCGAGGGCGGCACGGCGCGGGAAGGGCGAGCGCGGCTGAGGCCGGCCGTTTTATGCCCTGGTCGCAGGTAGCGAAGCTTCCACGGTTCCGCCGTCACCCGCTCGGCGATTTGGCTTCGGCTTGTCCGCTCGTGCCGCAAATCCTTGAATCAGCTGCTACACGACCGACTTTGGGAACTCGTCGGCGGACCCTCTCGTGGAGAGATGGATCGCTACGCTACTCTGTGGTCGCAAGGACGGAGAGCGCCGACCTGACGGGGAACGGTGGGAACACTTGACTCACGGCAGGTCGCATCATTTTCTTTTGGGCGTCGCCTTGCATTGCGGCGGATCGAAGCGTCAGAGGACTTTGTTTGAAATGACCGAACTGCTGTTCCGCGACGACGCCTATCGGCGTGAGGCAGAGGTCGAAGTGATCGAAGCCGCGCCGGGCCGCATCGTGCTAGATTCGACGATCTTTTACGCGCAGGGCGGCGGCCAGCCCGGCGATCGCGGCGAGTTGGCGCTGGCCGACGGCTCGACCATAGCCGTGATCAATACGGTATATGACGCGGATCGCAAGACGATCGCGCATGTCCCGGCCGAGGGCCCGCGGCTGCCGCCGCCGGGCGAGCGCGTGACCGCACGGCTGGATTGGGAATTGCGCTACAAGCGCATGCGCGCCCATACCGCGCTGCACCTGCTCTCGGTTGTGCTGCCCTATCCCGTCACCGGCGGTTCGGTCGGCGACGGCGAGGGGCGGCTCGATTTCGATTCCGGCGAAGTCGGCTTCGACAAGGCCGACATTCAGAGCCGACTCGAAGCGCTCGTCGCGAGCGACGCGGCGGTGACCACGAGATGGATCACCGACGAGGAACTCGCCGCCAATCCCGGCCTCGTCAAGACGATGAAGGTCAAGCCGCCCACGGGGAGCGGACGCGTGCGGCTGGTCGAAATCGCCGGCCTCGACCTGCAACCCTGCGGCGGCACCCACGTCGCGCGCGTGGGTGAGATCGGGCGGATCGCGGTGACCGGGATCGAGAAGAAGGGCAAGCTGAACCGCCGCGTGCGGATCGCGCTGGGGTAGGCCAAGTTGCATGGCTTGGTCGACGGGTCCATGAGGGCTGTGCGGTTCGGCGCTGCGTCGCATGCGGCCTGGGCAAGCCGCCTGCTCTGCGAACGTCGCTTTTGCGACAACTCGACATAAGAATGCTCTCGGTTGCGGGGGGTGGTAGGATGGGAATGCTCTGGACCGTGGGCGATCGTCGAGCGAGCGTTCGTGTCGCCGCCGGCATAGACGGCGGTCTACGAGGTCAGAACTCTATCCGAAGGCGACCACGGACATGGGATCGGCGGCGCGCATGAGCGATAACTCGCGTCTCGTCGTCGTCTGGGACGCGCCCACGAGACTCTTCCACTGGCTGGTCGCGGCGCTGGTCGCTGCGGCTTATGCGACGTGGCGATTGAACTGGATGGATTGGCACGCGCGGGTCGGCGAGGCGTTGCTCGCCCTTCTGCTGTTCCGACTCATGTGGGGATTATTCGGCAGCGAGACTGCGCGGTTCTCTCGCTTCGTCGCTTCGCCGCGGACTGTGGCGCAACACCTGAAATTTGCGCTTCTGCGGGAGCCCGACCGCCAGATTGGCCATAACCCGGCCGGCGGGTGGATGGTGCTGCTCCTCCTCCTGCTGCTTCTCGCCGAGACGCTGACCGGACTTTACGTCGCCAACGACATCGCCGACGACGGACCGTTCACCGAAGTCGTCCCGGCTCTGGTCGCGAATGCGATCGAGACGTCGCACGCGGTCCTCTGGGACGCGCTGCTGGCGGCGATCGCCTTGCATGTGCTGGCGATCATCGCCTTCGCCGCTGCGAAGGGACAGAACCTGTTGCGTCCGATGATCATCGGGACAAAGCTCCTGCCGGCAAGCCTGCCCGCGCCGCGGCTCGAAAGCCTCGCGCGGGCAGGCCTCTTACTCGCCGGTGGCGTAGCGGCCGCGGCGGTCATCGACCATCTGCTGTAATCCCGGATTAACTCTTCGGAGGCATCACCTGACCGCGGATCTCGCCAGCAGGATGGGATTGGGTGTGCACGTTCACGTACCAATCGCCGGCGGAGAACTCCTGGGCCTGCTCGGGAGTGAGCGTGGCGCTCCCCGTTATCGGGCTCGAGGGCGGGGTCGTCTTTGAGGTGAGCCAGATGATGACCGGCGCGTTCTTGCCCTGCTTGGCCGGGCCGTGAAAATGCGCCATCGTGACCGGACTCGACAACCCGCTGTAGGTGATGTTCCAGGTCACAACCCGAGTCGCCGGATCGTAGGTGAGATCAGCAGTGCCCGTGCCGCTCGTGTCAACCGGCGGCACGCTTTGCGCCCCAGTGAGCGGAACCTTGAATGAGCCGGCTTCCGCTCGAGCCGCCCCTATCCAGGCGAGCCCCATCACCAAAACAAGCGGGACGACAGCTCGCCGAGAAATCGCAGCATTTTTCATTTTTACCTCCCTTGGGCGCCGATCACAACGAATCATAATGAACCATACACCAGATTGAGCAACAGTTTCATTCACAATTGGAGCCAAAAACGGATACTCTTTTACCAGCTTGCCTAGTTATGTGCTAATGTTGACGAGTTTGGAAGGGACACCGCGTGCAATGGACGACGGCTCGAGCGAGGTTCTGCTTGCTTCGCGTTTTCCAGCTGGCCGAGGCGGGACCTCCGGCTGCGTAGGCGGAAGGGGCGAAAGACGGGTGCCAGTATGACGCCGAACGTGTCGATCCGCGCACGGCTGATCTTCCTTTCGATCCTGCTGCTGGCAATCCTGGCCGTCTCTTCCGCGCTTCTGATCCGGGAACTGACGCGGGATTCGCAAAGCCTCGCCGAGGAGGCGACGCTCGTCTCCATCGTCCGGAACGCCAATTCGGCCAGCAAGCACTTCGGCGACTTGAAGTATTGGGTGACCGACTCAGCGGTGTCGCAGCTCGCGCGGTCGCAACAGGCCGCCGCCGACGCCAAAGCGCGGCTCGATTCCGATCTGAAGGCGGTTTCGGCCGTCGATCCCGCGCTCGTGGCCTCCATCGGAGGCGAAGTCGGCATAATGACCGAATTGGCGCGGCAGGCGGGCGAAGCCTATTCGAGCGACGACAGTTCTGCCGGCAACACGCTGCTGGAAAAGGCAAAGAGTCACGTTCTCAAGGTCGACAACGAAATCGAAAGAATCGTCGACCGCGTCGAGCAGGAGGCAGCCGCGCGACGTGACGCGTCGGCTAGCCAGGCGCAACTCGCGGTCAGGCTCGCGGTCGTCGGCGGAATCGGCGCGCTGGCGCTCGCGATCCTCTTCACCGCGCTGACGGTGCGCTCGATCACGATCCCCCTGAAGCAGTTGGAACGGGGCATGGCGGCGATCACGCACGGCGAACTCGACGTCCCGTTGCCGAAGGCGGGCGGGGACGAGATCGGGGCGATGACGAGAACGCTCGGCATGTTGCGCGACAGCCTGGTCGAGCGGGGCCGACTTGAACGCGAACGGCAGCGCGCAGAAGCCGAGGTCCGCGCGGCGCGCGACGCCGCCGAGGCGGCGCTGCATGAGCTGAAGGCGGCGCAGGCCAATCTGATCCAAGCCGAAAAAATGGCTTCGCTCGGCCTGCTGACGGCCGGGATCGCTCACGAAATCAAGAATCCGCTCAACTTCGTCAACAATTTCGCTGGTCTTTCGGTCGAACTGCTCGACGAACTGAAGGAGGAGGCCGCGCCGGCGCTCGCTTCGCTCGAGGTGAAAAAGCGCGGCGACGTCGACGATGTCTTCGACTTGCTGACCGGCAATCTCGAGCGGATCGTCGAGCACGGAAAGCGCGCCGACAACATCGTCAAGAGCATGCTGGCGCACTCGCGCGAAGGTAGCGGCAAGAGAGAAATCGTCGACCTCAACGCCATCGTCGAGGAATCGCTCAATTTAGCCTATCACGGCGCGCGCGCTCACGATCCGAACTTCAGCGTCACCTTGGAGCGCGCCTACGACAGCGACATTCCTCCGCTCGAACTCGTGCCGCAAGACATGACGCGCGTGTTCCTAAACCTGTTCGGCAACGGCTTCTACGCCGCGAACAAGCGACGGCAGGAGGTGGGCGACGGGCCGTTCGAACCGATCCTGACGGTGACTACGCGCGACCTCGGCGAGGCGGTCGAGGTCCGGGTGCGCGATAACGGCGTCGGCATTTCCGCCGAGATCAAGGACAAACTCTTCCAGCCGTTCTTCACGACCAAGCCGCCCGGCGAAGGCACCGGGCTCGGACTGTCGATCAGTTACGATATCGTGACGCACGAGCACGGCGGCGCGATCAAGGTCGCGAGCGAGGTCGGCGCGTTCACCGAGTTCATTGTCCGTCTGCCGCGGCGCTTCGTCGCCCGCGAGACGTCGGTTCCAGCGGAGGCGACCGGAGGGTAATGAGCGAAGAACTCGACGCGCGTCTGGCTGCGCTTTGCCATGCGAGCGGCAAACTCCCGGCGAACTTCCGAATAGCTGCTCTGCGTCGACATCGGCCGGTCGCGAGGCTGGCGCCGCCGACTCCCCTATCGCGCGGCGCTCGAATTTGCGAATAGGGGGCGCGGAGGACATCAACTTGAGTCACGACGAACCCGGCTTCTCGACCCTTTCGATCCACGCCGGCTCGCGGCCAGACCCGACCACCGGCGCGCGGATCACGCCGATCTACCAGACCACCGCCTTCGTGTTCGACGACGTTGATCACGCGGCCTCGCTGTTCGGCCTGCAGGCGTTCGGCAACATCTACACCCGCATCACCAATCCTACGACCGCCGCGCTGGAGGAGCGCGTCGCCGCGCTGGAGGGCGCGCCGGCGGCGCTCGGCGTCGCCTCCGGCCATGCCGCGCAGGCGGTGGCGTTCCATGCGCTGATGCAGCCCGGCGACGAATTCATCGCTTCGACCAAGCTCTACGGCGGCTCGATCAATCAGTTCAACCACGCCTTCAAGAACTTCGATTGGCGGGTGAAATGGGCCGACCCGGACGACCCGGACGCGTTTCGCGCGGCGCTGTCCGACAAGACCAAGGCCGTGTTCATCGAGTCGATCGCCAACCCCGGCGGGGTCGTCACCGACATGGAGGCGATCGGCAAGATCGCCAGAGAGGCGAACGTTCCGCTGATCGTCGACAATACGCTGGCTACGCCCTATTTGATCCGCCCCGCCGAATACGGCGCCGACATTATCGTGCATTCGGCAACCAAATATTTGTGCGGGCACGGCAATTCGATGGGCGGCGTGATCGTCGACTGCGGCTCGTTCGAATGGATGGGCGACAAGCGCTATCCCATGCTCTCGGCGCCCCGGCCCGAATACGGCGGCATGATCCTCGCCGAAACCTTCGGCAATTTCGCCTTCGCGATCGCCTGCCGCGTGCTGTCCTTGCGCGATCTCGGCCCCGCGATCTCGCCGTTCAATTCGTTCCTGATCCTGAACGGGATCGAGACGCTCTCGCTGCGCATGCAGCGCCACAGCGACAACGCCCTCATGGTCGCGCGGCATCTGAGCGGCCACGAAAAGGTCAGCTGGGTTTCCTACGCCGGCCTCGAGGGCAATCGCTATCACGAGCTGGCTAAGCGATACTGCCCTCGCGGCGCCGGCGGCGTCTTCACCTTCGGTCTGAAGGGCGGCTACAACGCCGGCATCGCGCTGGTGAAGAAGCTGCAATTGTTCTCCCACGTCGCCAACATCGGCGACACCCGGTCGCTGGTGATCCACCCCGCATCCACGACGCACCGCCAGCTGACCGACGCGCAGAAGACCGCGGCCGGCGCGGGACCGGACGTGGTGCGGCTGTCGATCGGGCTGGAGGACGTCGAGGATTTGGTCGGGGATCTGGACCAGGCCTTGGGGTGAGACTCTTCTCTCCAGTACATAACGAGACGGCTGGCCTGTGACAGGTCGATGCCGTCGCACCGCCGCAACCGAAGCCCCCGCCCGCTACTCCTTTAGCAGTTTGTCGAGCAATCCCCGCACCTCGGCGTCTGGCGTTCCGAAATAGCGATTCTTCGCGCCCAACGTGTTCGAGGACAACTCGCCAAAGGCTTCGCCGCCGCCTTTCGCTAGGAGAAACGCGACGGAATTGCCGGCGCAATCGTGCGGCTTGCAAACCGATCCGTACAAGAAGACGCGACCATGTACAGATACCGTGTCCATGGGACCGGCGGTGCCGTCAAACCGAAAAATCCAGGGCTGCCTCCTGAAATCGGATGGAACGAGGGATTGCCAGGCACGCATGCTCGCCGGGTATTTCTTTGCGACGTCGAACGGATATTCATCAGCAAGCGCCGGCAACGCGGAAACCAAGGAAACGATGAGCCCGACCGCCGCGACGTTTCGTAGGTTCGCCATGGTCTCCTCTCGCTCTCCCCCGTTCGGCCATCGCCAGCACAATCAACCTCGGTTCATGCGCCAACAGGATGCTGGAGCAGCGCAGCATCGGCGGCTCGTTCCGCCCTCGTCGCGCCCGCATGCGCCATCGCCGTCCCGAACAAGATCAACGCGAGCGCCTGGTGCGCCAGGGCCAAACCGATCGGCGCGAGCAAGAGCAGCGTGACCACGCCCAGCGCCGCCTGCCCCAGCGCGAGCCCGGCCAGCGCCGACGCCCGCCGCGCGAGCGCCGTTCGCGGCGCCGCGCGCCACGCGAAATACGCCAGCGCGAGCGCATAGACTACGACGCCATAGGCGACGATCCGATGATCGAACTGAGCGGTCGTCACATCGTCGACGATCGAGCGCGGCCATGGCGACAGCCCAAACGCTCCGTCCGGAATCCAACGCCCGTCCATCAGCGGCCAGCTGTTGTAGACGAGCCCGGCGCGCAGGCCGGCGACGAGCGCCCCAAGTCCCAATTGAACGAAGACCAGCGCCGCGAAGCCGGTCGCGGCCAACCCCAAGCGTGCGGACGTCCCGTTCGGCCGACGCGGCCGGAGGCAGAAGCCGGCGTAGATCAGCACGCCGAACGTCGCGGCCGCGATCAACAGATGCATCGCCAGCCGCTCCTGCGCGACTTCCGTGCGCTCGCTCAGGCCCGAGGAGACCATCCACCAGCCGACGATCGGCTCGAGCGCGAGCAGGCCGGTCGCGATCGCGACCTGCCGTCCGACGGCGCCCTTCAGCCGCCCGCTTGCCCAGAACCACAGCGCCGGCGCGACGAACGCCGCGCCGATGATCCGCGCCAGCAGGCGGTGGCTCCATTCCCACGAGAAGATGGTCTTGAAGCCTTCGAGCGTCATGTCTGGATTGAGCTCGGCGAATTGCGGTATCTTTTGATAGCGCTCGAATTCGTCGCGCCAGTCGGCGTCCGAGAGCGGCGGGATCACGCCAGTCACGGGCTTCCATTGCGTGATCGAAAGACCGGATTCGGTGAGCCGCGTCGCGCCGCCGACCAGCACCATGACGAAGATCAGCGCCGCGACCGCGAACAGCCAGACGCGAACGCCCGAGACGTCGCGGGTCGGCGCGTCGACGCGCGCGGCTCGAGATATCTTCCCTTGCAAAATCATTTTCGTGCCCCTGGCTTTCGTCGAGGCCCGAGATTAGGCATACTCGCTCGGGCGGCCCACGACCATTCGCCTCGCGCTTTCAGGTAAAATCGCATGTCCCCGCGTTTCCGCAAGCTTCTTGGCGCTTTTGTGATGATCGCCTTCGTGCTGGTCTATGCCCTGGTCGCGATGGCGGTGGCGGATTCGCGGCCGATGCACGAAGCGCCGGCTTACCTGCAAACCCTCCTCTACATCGTGCTGGGCCTCGTCTGGGTGCTGCCACTGATGCCGCTGATCCGCTGGATGGAGGAGGGCGGCCGACGCGCCTGAGGGCGCTTCGGCATATAGAGCGGCGAGTACGCATAGCGAGGGCACATTCGGCGCTCGTCCCCGACCGACCTTGTAGCCGCGCGCGCTGGGCGTGGCCTTCGGAGAGCGCGTAATACACCGAACTCGCGCTGCGAACGGGTCCGGCTGGGCATGGGTAGGATTGGTGTCATTATGTTGGCTCGGTCGCGTAAATGTGATCGCTTCGGCTCTGCCCTTTCTTGTTGGCGCCAAACTGGCATAAGACGGTCTGCTCGACCTCGAGGCGTAGAGGGAGCCTTAACTCGGCCGGGGCAGTACAGACGAGGCGTGGGGCAAGACGAGATCATGAGCGTTGAGAATGCGGCTTCGGTCCGCGCAGGGCCGGGCCTCGAGCGTCAAATCCCGCTCTTTGTGGCGATCGGCGCTTTCGGTTATATCGTAGACGCCAGCGTGACCTATCTGCTCGCGCGAAAGTTCGGCATCGACCCCTTTTTGGCGCGTCCGCCGGCTTTTGCGCTCGCCACGGTGCTGAACTTCGCCCTCAACCGGGCCCTGACATTTTCACACTCGAAATCGGCGCTTCTGCCGGCCTTTGCCCGCTACGTCATGGTTTGTGGAGCGGGATTGGCGGTCAACTACTCGGTTTATGCGCTCTGCATCGTGATGGCGCCTTCGGTCGGCCTCTCAGCGACCCCAGCAATGCTGCCGCTGTTCGTGGCTTGCGGCTCGGGCGTCGCGATGTTCGTCACATTCTTCGGGTTCCGATTTTTCGCGTTCCGTGTCTGACGATCGGCGGCGCCACCGGTCATCGCGCGCCTCACCCCGACCTCTCCTCGCAAGGGGTGGGGCTTTGCGGCCCGGGGTGAGGCGAGGCGCCGTTGGCTACC
>DASXYQ010000407.1:0-2527 GCA_036502445.1 Roseiarcus sp.
GAGCCGCGACGCCGAGAACTTCGCCCCCCCGTAGACTGAACGAGACGTCGTTGACCCAATGGCCGCAGCGCAGGCCGCGCACTTCGAGCGCCGGGGTTCCGTCAGTCGATACGAGCGACGCGCCGGCCGCGGCGGCCTCTCTCGCCCCGGCGGCGGTCGTCGACTGGCCGAGCATCAGCGAGACGATCCGCTCCTCGCTTCCGGCCGCGATATCGGTCACGCCGACGACGGCCCCGTCGCGAAGCACCGTCGCCCGGTCGCAGAGCGCCGCGACCTCGGCCATTCGATGCGAAATGAAGATCACCGAATGCCCGCGCTGGCGCCAATGGCGGACGACCTGGAATACGCGCTCGGACAGATCCGCGGGCAGGGCGGCGGTAATTTCGTCGAGCAAGAGTATGAGGGGATCGGAAGCGAGTGCGCGCGCCAAGTCGATCAGGCGCAGTATCGGATACGGAAGGTCACGGACGAAGGCGTCGAAGCGAAGGTTCTCGACCCCGAGCGCCTCGAGCCACCGCCGCACCGCGCTCAAAGCCACGTCGGCCAACCGCATATTGTCGGCGACGGTCAAATCGGGAACCAGGGCCGGGTCCTGATAGACCGAAACTATCCCCGCGGCGCGCGCCTCGGCGGGGGAGCGAAACGATCGCGCGGCGTCGTTGATCGCGATCGTTCCCCGGTCCGGGGGAAAGACGCCGGTGAGAATTTTCACCAGCGTGCTCTTGCCCGCCCCGTTCGCGCCCATCAGCGCATGGACTTCCCCGGGGCGCACGCTCAGGCTCGCCGAGCGAAGTGCGACAACCGAGCCGAACCTCTTGGCGATGTCACGGGCTTCCAGGAGGTTTGCGGCGCTGTTCATGACGACGTTGTTTCTAGACCAACGTGACTCTCAGCGCATTGCCATACGGACGCGCCATATCAGGGATTTGCCGGCGCGCCGAAACCGATTGGCGGCGCGATGACGCGCCGTCGTCGGCAGGGGCCACAAAATTGGCTTCGGCGTCCGCGCGGATAGGAACGCGGACGCCGTCGCTCAACCAATCACTCCCCGGGACCTTTGCAGTCCTTTTCCTGTGCGGCGGTGAAGTGACCGTAATCCTTCTCCGGACCATAAATGGGATCGGTCGGCGCGACATTCGGATCGTAAAGCTTCTTCAGTAACTCCACGCCTTCGTCGGTCGTGTTGTCGTACCAAGCCGTCGGAACCGTCGTCACCTTGTCGCGGTGCTTTTTCTGCAAAACATCGAGGGCGACGACCAGGCCGGCAGCGCCGATCGCGGGAGAGTTGCTGACTGCGACCCCGACCAACCCATCCTTCTTGTAGTCGATCAATTGCTTGATAAAGCCATTGTTGTCGGCGCCCACGAACGGCATGAATGGCTTTTTTGCGGCCTTGATCGCCTCAATCACCGTATAGTCGATTCCGGAAGTCCACACGCCGTCGAAATGCTTGCCTGAGGCCAACATCGCCGACATCTGCTGCGCGGCTTTTTCGTTGGACCAGTCCATGAAAGTCGTGGCGACGACTTTGATACCTGGGTAATCCTTTAGAACCGCGTCGAAACCCGTCTGCCTGACGCCGTCGCCGGGCGCGCCATCGATCCCGCGCATCTCATAGACGTCGCCCTTGCCCTTCAGCTGATCGAAGAGCCACTTGGCGCCAACCTTGGCATAGGTCACCTGGTCGCCGGTCACAATATACGCGTCTGGGGCGCTGACCGGTTGGTCCGCCGCTATGACGACGATGCCCCTTTCCGCCGCCTGTTTGATGACGCCGTCGAGCGCTTTGGCGTCAGAGGGGTTGATGATGATCGCGTTGACTCCGGACGAGATCAGCGTGCGCAAATCCGCGATTTGTTCGGCAGGCCCGGCTTCGCGGTTGGCGAGCACGATCTTGGAGACCAAACCAGAGGCCAGCGCTTCGGCCTTGATCGAACAAACAAACTCCTCGCGCCAGCTATTGCCGATATGAGTATTGGAAACGCCTATCACGAATTGCTGCGCGGCGCTTGTCGGGCCCGCCCAAACAGCCACGGTCAACGCGAGCGCGGCGGCGCCACTGAGATGTTTCATCGCTTCCTCCCTGCGTCGCCGGTCGATCCAGCGAGCTCATTTCAGCTATCGCCCAATAAAACCCTTCTCGAATTCGGTCGAGCGGTTATTTCGATTTTCCGTGGCGGAAGTCGGTGGGGCGTATTTCGATATAGCTAACGACATCGCAATAATCGTGTCAACCCGATGGCCGGGCCGCCTTTCATTGCCGACTTCGGCGCCGCCGGCGTTTCGGCGGGAAGGCGCGCATGCGGCGCAGCCGGGCAGCGTCGCGGGCTCCGCCCGCGAAGTCGTCGAAGGCTCTGTCCGTCGCGCGGATGATGCGCGAGGCGATGAACTCGATGCTTTCGCGCGCCCCATCCTCGGCCCCTTGCAATCGCTTCCACCGCCCGCTTGGCCCCGCGGATCGAGGTCTGACTGATCTCCCGCGCCCAACTCTCGACTTCGCCTATCCACATTCAGCGATTCTTGAATA
>DASXYQ010000408.1:0-5970 GCA_036502445.1 Roseiarcus sp.
GGCCAGACGCTCGCCGAAGAAGCGTAGCGTCAACTGAAATCGGCTCGGTCGGGACGCTCACGAAGCCGTGACAAAAGCCTTAGTTTCGCCTGTTTATGGTCAACCGCGCGCCGCAACGGACCCTCATATTCCAGACCGAGCCGCGATGGTTCGGTCTGACAGACGCTCGGTGTTTTTGCCCCCCAGCCCCCGAGCGTCCAGTCGGATCGAATGTTGCCACGCAGGCCGGCGGATCGGCGGGCCCCCTCCCAGCCGATCCGCTT
This sequence comes from Roseiarcus sp., assembly GCA_036502445.1. GTDB lineage: Bacteria > Pseudomonadota > Alphaproteobacteria > Rhizobiales > Beijerinckiaceae > Roseiarcus. The sequence continues at coordinate 264 of DASXYQ010000408.1, forward strand.
TTTTTTGCGCCATCGCGCGGTTCCTCCCAGGCCTTGAATCGGCGAGCCTTCGCCGCGATATGAGCCGCGCCGGCGCGCATCCTCGCCCGGCGCGATTTCTCATGCTGCAAAGAGGCTACTTTGACGACCGACGTCCATTCGAAGGCGGACGATGCCGCCCTGGCCGACGCCGCCGCCCCCAAGACACAGAGTTTTGAAGCCGACGTTTCGCGGCTGCTGCACCTCATGGTGCATTCGGTCTATTCGGATCGCGACATCTTTGTGCGCGAGCTCATCTCGAACGCCGCGGACGCTTGCGAAAAGCTGCGTTACGAGGCGCTCGCCAATCCCGAATTGATCGAAGACGGGAACCCGTTCGCGATCACCCTGTCCGTCGACCCCGACAAGAAGACGCTGACCTTCTCCGACAACGGCGTCGGCATGAGCCGGCAGGACCTGGTCGAGGCGCTCGGCACGATCGCACGTTCCGGCACGCGGGCTTTTCTCGAGCAGCTCGCCGCGCAGAGCCCCGACAAGGAAGCCAAGGAGGCGACGTCCCTCATCGGCCAATTCGGCATTGGTTTCTACTCGTCCTTCATGGTCGCCGATGAAGTGGCTGTCGATTCGCGGCGCGCGGGCGCCTCCGAGGCCTGGCGCTGGACATCGGACGGCAAGGGCGCCTTCACCATCGCGCCATTGGCGATCGAGGACGCGCCGACGCGGGGCACCCGCGTCATGCTGCATCTCAACGACGCCTCGCACGAATACGCCGAGGCCTCGCGGATGGAGCGCATCGTGCGCGAGCATTCCGGCGCGATCGCCGTGCCGATCGACATCGTCGACAAGCCCGGCGCCGAGCCGCGGCGGATCGGCGACGGCGCCGCGATCTGGGCCAAGGCCAAATCCGACGTCACGCCCGAGCAATATACCGAGTTCTATCGCTCCCTCTCGGGCCAATACGACGAACCTGCGCTCACCGCGCACTGGCGCGCCGAGGGGCGGCACGAATACACGGTGCTGGCCTTCATCCCCGGTTCGCGTCCATTCGATCTGTTCGATCCCGCGCGAAAAGGCCGCAACAAGCTCTACGTCAGGCGCGTCCTGATCACGCAGGACGCCGATTTGCTGCCGAGCTGGCTGCGCTTCGTACGCCTCGTCGTCGACAGCGCGGACCTGCCGCTCAACGTCTCGCGCGAAATGATTCAGGAGAGCGCGGTCTTCAACGCGATCCGCAAGGGCGTGACCAACCGGATCATGCAGGAACTGACCAAGCTCGCCGAGAACGAGGCGGAGAAATTCGCCAAGGTCTGGGAGCATTTCGGCTCCGTCATCAAAGAAGGCCTGTACGAGGACCCGGAGCGGCGCGACGCTCTCTACAAGATTGCGCGCTTCGTATCGACGAAGCATCCCGCCGGCGACCGCGCGCTCGCCGATTATGTCAAGGACTTGCGCGAGAACCAGACCGCGATCTACTACCTCACCGGAGAGGACGCCAAGCGCTTGGCCGCCAGCCCGCAGCTCGAAGGCTTTCGCGCGCGAGGGGTCGAGGTTTTGTTGCTCGCCGACCCGGTCGACGCCTTCTGGGTCTCGACAGCGGCCGGCTTCGAGGGCAAGCCGTTCAAGTCGATCAGCCAGGGCGACGCCGACATCAAGGCGATTCCGCTCGTCGAGGGGGCGACGCCGCCCGCAGAGGCGACCGCCGAGGTCGCGACGCTCATCGCCTACATCAAACAGACGTTGGAGGCGGAGATCGCCGATGCGCGCGCCTCTGCCCGGCTGACCGACAGCGTCGCTTGCCTGGTCGCGCCTGAGTTCGGTCCCGACCGTCAGTTGGAGCGCATGCTCGCCGCGCATGGCCGGGTAGGCGAACGCGTCAAGCCGGTGCTCGAAGTCAACGCTACGCACCCGCTGACCGCCGCGCTGGCGAAGCGCTTCAAGGACAACGCGGACAAAGCCCTCGTCGACGACGCCGCCTGGCTGATCCTCGACGAAGCCCGGCTGGTCGAAGGCGAAACGTTGAAGGACGCGCCAGCCTTCGCCGCGCGGCTGCGGAGGGTGATGGAGAAGGCGTTGGGTTGAGCGAGGCCGCAGCCCAGCCAGCAAAAGCCGAACCGCGTGGATGGCCGGTGGACAAGCCCGGCCATGACGGAAACGTAGAAGATGCCTACGCCGCCGCCAATGCGCGCTGAACCGCTTCCGGATCTCGTTCGATGACGATGAGATACGCGCGCGTCGGCCCTTCGGGGACCCGTTTGCCCTGCTCCCAGTGGCGCAAAGTGTTGACGCTGAAGCCGAAACGCCCGGAAAATTCCTCCTGCGTCATGCCGAGCTTCGTCCGGATCGCCTTCACGTCGATTCTGGAGGCGACGTGAACCCGATACGCGCGCGCATCGGCCTGCCCCTTGGCGTAGACGATGGCCTCTTCGAGACCGCGCCGAAGGCTCTCGGCCACCTTGCTCGTCATTGCGACCTTCCCTTTTTTGGATAAGTTTCCACCAAAACGGCCACTAAGTCCCGGTACGCATTCCGTTCTGCCTGACGGATATCGGCCCGGTCATTCTTTGCGTAGACCGTCAGCAGGAACAGCGGCACGTCGACGTTATGATAGTAGTAGATGATCCTCGCACCCCCGCTCTTGCCCCGTCCTGCCATCGCCCACCGGAGTTTCCGAAGACCTCCCGTTCCGACCATGAGGTCGCCTGCCGTTGGGTTATAGGCGACATAATCAACCAATGCGTCGTGCTCCTCCTCGCTCCACAATTTTCGAGCGAGCGACAGAAACTCGGGAACCTCGACACCCGTGATCGGGATCGATTTCGGCACGACTTATGCTAATCCATTGGACCAGTTCCAGCAAGAGTCCGTCGATCGTAAAGATGGGATTTGGTTAGGCCAATGGATGCGTTCCGGGCGACGGCGCAGGCGTCGGGCAGAGACGTCGCGCGGCCGGCGCCTCGCGCGGACCTAAATCTCGTCGCTGACTTCGGTGTCCTTCGCTTCGTACCGCGACATCAACGGCGCCTGCGCCACCGCGAACAGCACGGTCAGCGGAATGAAGCCGAATGATTTGAACGTGACCCAAGTCGCGGTCGTCTGGGTGCGCCAGACGATTTCGTTGAGCGCGGCGAGGAACAGGAAGAAGATAGCCCAGCGCCATGTCAGCTTGCGCCAGCCCTCCTCGGTCAGATGAAGCGCGCCGTCGAACATGACCTTCAGCATCGGCTTGTTGAAGGCGAGGCCGAAGAACAGCGCGCCCGCGAACAACAGATAGAGCGCCGTCGGCTTGATCTTGATCAGCGTCTCGTCGTGGTAGAACAGGGTCAGCGAACCGAAGATCACCACGATCACCGCCGTCACCAGCGGCATGATCGGGATGCGGCGCAGCATCGTGTACGAGACGGCGAGCGTGACGAGCACCGCGACCATCATCACGGCGGTCGCGGCGAAAATTCCAAAACGCGCATAGCTGAGAAAGAACAGCGCGAGCGGGCCGAGTTCCAGCGTGAATTTGAGCGCGGGATGGAGCGCCTTGCGTTTGGCGGGCGGCGGAGCGGGGATGTCGATCAATGCGTATGGTCCTTCAAAGCGCAATCCTTGCGACGCCGGCGGCTGTGCTTTCGCCGTACCCAATCGCAGTCGTGCTGTTTAACATCTTCGCGCAGCGCGCGATTGATGCGGGTTTGCCCCACGGCTGGTTGCGAAACTACGGGCGGCTGTCAACGCGATTCGCACGGCTACGGCAGAACCGCCAACGGCGGCGCCTCACTCCCCTTCCTCGATCCCCGCGATCGCCCGGCCGAAATCCTTCGCCGCGAACGGCTCCAGATCCTCCACTCCTTCGCCGACGCCGATGAAATGCACCGGCAGCTTGAATTTATCGGCGATGGCGACGAGGATGCCGCCGCGGGCGGTGCCGTCCAGCTTGGTCATCACGAGGCCGGTGACGCCGGCCATCCGGCCAAAAATTTCGACCTGGCTCAGCGCGTTCTGCCCGACGGTGGCGTCCAGCACCAGCAGCGTCGCGTGCGGCGCTTGGCTGTCGACCTTTTTCATCACCCGGATGATCTTCTCGAGTTCGCTCATCAGCTCGGCGCGATTCTGCAATCGGCCCGCCGTATCCATCAAGAGCACGTCGATCCCTTCCGCGCGAGCGCGGGTCACCGCGTCGAACGCCAATCCAGCCGCGTCGGCGCCCTGCTCGCGCGCGACGATCGCCGCGCCGGCCCGCCCGGCCCAGATGCGCAACTGCTCGATCGCGGCGGCGCGGAAGGTGTCGCCGGCGGCGACCATGACCTTGCGCCCCTCGCCGACGAATTTGGCGGCGAGCTTGCCGATCGTCGTCGTCTTGCCCGAACCGTTGACGCCGATCACCAGAATCACGAACGGCCTCGTCGCGGCGTCGACGACGAGAGGTCGCGCGACGGGCGCGAGCGTGCGTTCGACCTCGGCGGCGAGCAGCGCCTTTACTTCGTCGGGGTCGATGCCCTTTTCGTAGCGACCCTTGCCGACCGCCTCGCGAATGCGCGTCGCGGCGCCGACGCCGAGGTCCGCCTGGATGAGGATATCCTCGAGGTCGTCGAGCGAGGCGGCGTCCAGCTTGCGCTTGGTGAAGATGTCGACGATGCCGCGCCCGATCGCCGACGACGATCGCGACAGGCCCGCGGTGAGCCGCGAAAGCCAGCTTTTCTTGACAGGCGGTTCAACGAGTTCGGGAGCCTCCGAAGACAGCGGGGTTTTGGGAGTTCGAGGGGCTTCGGTCGCCGGCGAGGCCTCTGGCGCCGGCGCGGCCTCGCCCCAGCCGAACATTCGCTTCAGCAACGGAGCCGCCGTGGTCTCCTGGGCCGCGTGGGTTTCGGGAGCTGGCGGGGCTTCGGGGGCCGGCGGGGGTTCAGGCGTCGGCGCCGGGGCCGGCGCGCTATCGCCCCACCCGAACACTCGCTTGAACAATCCGCCTTTCGGCTTTTCCTCGCCCTTATCGCTCACACGCTCGACCTCCCGCCCTTGCGCGCATCCCGCGCCAACGCCTAGCTATCACTCCATGACACCCGAAGAAACAAGAGCTCGGCTGCTCTACCGCGACGGCCTGATTCTCATCCTCGACAAGCCCGCCGGAATAGCGGTGCACAAGGGGCCAAAAGGCGGCGAGAGCCTCGAGGACGATTTCGACGCGCTGCGCTTCGGCCTGCCGCGCAATCCCGCGCTCGCGCATCGGCTCGACCGCGAGACCGCGGGTTGCCTCGTGCTCGGGCGCCATCACAACGCGCTGGAAAAGCTCGGCCTCCTCTTCAAGCAGGGTAAGGTCGCCAAGGCCTATTGGGCGGTCGTGGCGGGCGGCCCGGCGGCGGACGAGGGCCTGATCGACAAACCGCTCGGCCGGTTGGATGCGACCCGCGGCTGGTGGATGAAGGTCGATCCCGCGGGCCAGCCGGCGCAGACGCGCTGGCGCGTGCTCGGGCGGGGAGAGTGGCGCGGCGCGCCGATCGCATGGCTCGAACTTTCCCCGCTCACCGGCCGCACACACCAATTGCGCGTCCACGCCGCCTCGGAGGCCTGGTCGATCCTCGGCGATCGCATCTACGGCGAGGCTGCGGCCGTCCCGCTGCAATTGCTCGCGCGCCGCATCGAAGTGCCGATCTCCAAGAACAAGCCGCCTATCGTCGCCGAAGCGCCGGCGCCGGAACATATGCGCGCGACGTTGGCCGCCTGCGGGTTTGCGGGGGATCAGCCA
>DASXYQ010000409.1:0-2832 GCA_036502445.1 Roseiarcus sp.
GGAGGGCGCCTGGCGCGATAATGACAATGGATGGTTAATCCTACGTTAGTCGAGGCTGTGGGCGGCGCGGACGCATCGACCATCAACGAGCAGTCGCCCCGCGATGTTCCATCTCGCGGGGCTTTTTGCCGGAATGTGCAGCTTTCGGAGGAGGCTCCCAATAAACCCGTCAGCCCGCGTCTGTCGGAACCGACGCTTTTGCGTCCGTCGCGCCTTTCGGGCAGAACCCCCGCCATGATCCCCGCCGCACGCATCTCCGCCGCCATCGAAATCCTCAGCGACGTGGAGACGCGCCGCCGCCCGGCGGCCGACGCCATGAAGGACTGGGGTCTCGCGCACCGCTTCGCCGGCTCGGGCGACCGCGCGGCGATCGCCGGGCTGCTCTACGACGCGCTCCGGCGCAAGTCGTCATCGGCCTGGCTGCTCGGCGAGGCGACACCGCGAGCCGAAGTCCTCGGCGCCCTGAAGCAGTTGCGCGGTCTCGGCGTCGACGAGATCGCGGGCCTGTTCACCGGCGAGGGCCATGCGCCGCCGTTGCTCGGCGATGTCGAGCGCGAACGGCTGTGCCACGCCGATCTCGCCGGCGCGCCCGCGCATGTCGCCGGCGACTATCCGGAATGGCTGGCGCCCGCCTTCGCCGAGAGCTTCGGCGCGGAGGCGGCGGAGGCGGGTCGCGCGCTCGCGGAGCGGGCGCCGGTCGACCTGCGCGTCAATCTACTTAAGACGAACCAAGAAAAAGCGCTCGCCGCGCTCGCGCATCTGCATCCCGTCGCAACGCCGTTTTCGCCGATCGGGCTGCGCATCGCGGCGCGTCCCGACGGGCGCGGCGTGGCGCTTTCGGCTGAGCCGGCCTATGTGCGAGGTCTCGTCGAGGTGCAGGACGAAGGCTCGCAGCTTGCGACGCTGCTGTCCGGCGCCAAGCCCGGCCAACAGGTCTTGGATCTCTGCGCCGGCGCCGGCGGCAAGACGCTCGCGCTGGCCGGAATGATGGCCAACCAGGGCCAGATTTACGCGACCGACACCGACGGGCGCCGGCTCGCGCCGATCTTCAGCCGGCTGGAGCGTTCGGGCGCGCGCAACGTGCAGGTGCGCGCCCCGCGCGGCGCGCAGGACATTCTGCGCGACCTCGAGGGGCGTTGCGATCTCGTGTTCGTCGACGCGCCGTGCAGCGGCTCGGGCGCTTGGCGGCGCAGTCCCGACGCAAAGTGGCGGATGCGTCCCGGCGCGCTGGAACAGCGGATAAAAGATCAGATCGAGACGCTCGAGACGGCGGCGCGCTACGTCAAGCCCGACGGCCGGATCGTCTACGTCACTTGCTCCGTGCTGAAGGCCGAGAACGAGGACGGGGTCTCCTCCTTCTTGGAGGCGCACGCGGATTTCCTCCCCCTCGACGCCGCGCATATGGCGCGAGCCGCCGGGCTGCCGGCTCTGGCCGAACACGCCTCGAAGCTGGGGGCGGGACTGCGGCTGGACCCGCTGCGCACCGCGACCGACGGCTTCTACATCGCGGCCGTGACGCGCGCGTAAGGTCCTTTGCCGGGGTTGAGCTCGATGTGGTAGTCCTGCGCCGCCGCGATCCCCATATTGGCGTCGGACGCAGCCCTGGAGACCCCATGACCGTCGTGCTCGATCTTCTGAAGGACGATCCGCGCGCCTCGCGACCCCGCCACCCGGAAAAGGCGCATCGGCCCGATCAACCGGTCGCGCGGAAGCCCGAGTGGATTCGCGCCAAGGCGCCGGGATCGGCCGCGTTCGCCGCGACGCGCGCGATCGTGCGCGAGCACAAGCTCGCCACCGTCTGCGAGGAGGCGCGCTGCCCCAACATCGGCGAGTGCTGGGAGAAGAAGCACGCCACCTTCATGATCATGGGCGACACTTGCACGCGCGCGTGCGCGTTCTGCAACGTCCGCACCGGCCTTCCCCTCGCGCTCGAGACGGGCGAGCCGGCGCGGGTCGCCGACGCCGTCGCGAAGCTCGGGCTCAGTCATGTCGTGGTGACCTCGGTCGATCGCGACGATCTCGCCGACGGCGGCGCCGGGCATTTCGCCCGCACGATCCGCGCGATCCGCGCGGCGGCGCCGGAGACGACGATCGAAGTGCTGACGCCGGATTTCCTGCGCAAGGACGGCGCGCTCGAAATCGTCGTCGCCGCCGCGCCCGACGTCTTCAATCATAACCTCGAGACGGTGCCCTCGAAGTATCTGACGGTTCGGCCGGGCGCGCGCTATTTCCATTCGTTGCGGCTGCTGCAGCGCGCCAAGGAGCTGGATCGCAGGCTGTTCACCAAGTCGGGGATCATGGTGGGCCTGGGCGAGACGCGCAACGAAGTGGTGCAATTGATGGACGATCTGCGCAGCGCCGACGTCGATTTCCTCACCATCGGCCAATATCTCCAGCCGACGCCCAAGCATCATCCGGTGCTGCGCTTCGTCACGCCCGACGAATTCGCCGCCTATGCGACGATCGGAGCGTCCAAGGGCTTTCTGTTGGTTTCCGCGACGCCGTTGACGCGCTCCTCGCACCACGCGGGCGAAGATTTCGCCAAGCTGAAGGCTGCGCGAACTTCGAGGTCCGGCGCGCTTTCTATTGACCCCCAGGGGTCCAGGTTGTAGACGGGCGCCCTGGAGCCGAGCGCGTAGCTCAATCGGTAGAGCATCTGACTTTTAATCAGAGGGTTCCGGGTTCGATTCCCGGCGCGCTCACCAAAGAGATCAAAGAGTTAGATCGCGCGGCGGCTCTCAGGGGAGATCGGATTTCAGACCCTGGACAACGTTTCGGACAACACTCGGTTACTAACCTGTCACGGGGCGTAGGTGTGTTTTAGACGAGGAG
>DASXYQ010000410.1:0-3551 GCA_036502445.1 Roseiarcus sp.
CGCCGGCAATCCCCTGCAATGGGTCGCCTACACGGGGACCGGCGTCAACGGCACTCCCCTCTACACACCCCTGACCCACCAACCCAACGTCGCCTTCGGTCTGCTGAACTGGAACCGCAACTTCACGTCGACGAAGTTTTCTTTCGCCGGGGCGCTGATGGCCGGCTTCGGATATCAGTTGACCCCTAGCGCGACGCTCGATATCGGCTATCGCTTCCTCGATTTGGATTTGAGCGGAGCCACCCACAACACCGCGCAACAGCTGACCGTCGGCGTCCGTTATATGCTGAATTGAACGCGCCGCCGCGCGGGTGGGAGAGCGCCTGCGGCATCTCGCCCGTGTTCCGCGCGAGTCCCTCTCGGCTCCAATTGTGCGACGGGTTCGCCGAGTTTCACCCCGCGTCCGCCTCACGCGACCGCCGCCATCGCCATCGCGCGACGTCCCGGAGCGGTTTTCGGAATCGTCACCAGCACGACGGTGCCCTCGCCTTGCCGCGAGGTCACGCGCAGAGCGCCGCCGTGGAGCTCGACGAGCGAAGTCGCAATGGAAAGCCCGAGGCCCGAGCCTTTCATGCCGTTGGCCAACGTCGCATCGGCCTGCACGAAAGGCTTGCCGAGTCGCGCGACGTCCTCGCTGGCGATGCCCGGACCGTCGTCCTCGACGTAGAAATAGACGTGGTCCTTGAAGCTCTGCGCGCCGATGGTCACCGCGCCGCCTCCGGGCGCAAATTTCACGGCGTTGCGCAACAAGGTGGTCAGAATCCTCTCGATCGCGTCGGAATCTGCGTGCAACGTCTCCGCCGCGCTGACGTCGATCTGCAAATTAACTTGCTTGCCGCGCGCCGTCGGCGTGACGTCGAGCACCGCCTTGTTGATCGCCTCCTCGATGGAGCACTGAACGTAGTTGAGCTTGACGCGCCCGGATTCGAGTTGCGACATCTCCAACACGTCACTGAAGACGTTCAGCAGATAGCGTCCGCTGGAAAGGATGTCGGCGCAATATTCGCGATATTTCTCGGAGCCGATCGGGCCGAAGGTCTGCGCCGCCATCATTTGCGAAAAACCGATGATTGCATTCAATGGCGTTCGCAACTCGTGACTCATGTTGGCCAGGAATTCGGCCTTGGCTCGGTTGGCCGTTTCGGCCCGCCCCTTTTCCTCGTGATAGCGTTCGGCAAGGTCGGCCAGTTGACAAGCCTGCGCTTCGAGCGAACGACGCGATTGTCGCAACTGAGCGATCGTGGCGAGCAGCAGCCGTTCCGATCTCACCAACTGCGCCTCGTGCTCCTTGAGCGCGGTGATGTCGGTGCCGACAGAGACGAACCCGCCGTCGCGTGTGCGGCGTTCGTTCACCTGTAGCCAACGTCCGTCGGCGAGTCGGGCTTCGTAGGTCTTGGCGTCGTCCTGACCCGCTCCCGGCTCGTTCGGATTCACCAGCCCTTCGCTCGAGACGATCGGGGTCGAGCCCATTGCGGCGAGTTCGGCGTAAGCCGCGCCGGGGTGGGCCGACTCCGCGGGCAGTTCATGCAGTCGCCGATATTTGGAGTTGCACAGCACCAGACGGTTGGAGGAATCCCAGAGAACGAAGGCCTCGGAAATGGCCTCGACAGCCTCGCGAAGCCGCTGGTCGGCGGTAGCGGAGATCTCTGCTTCGCGCTTGCGATCCGTCACGTCGATGGCGATGCCGACCAGACGACGCCCACCCGTCGAATCGTCCTCGACGATCTCGGCCCGCTTGCGAAGCCAGACCCACTGACCGTCGCGGCCGCGCATGCGAAACTCGACATCTATCGACCCGCGGCCCGCCGCCAGCGCCGCTCGAGCGACGCGCTCCAGGCTCTCGTCATCGGGATGGACCATCGCCTGCAAATCCTCGATCGAGAGGCTCGAAACGCGACGCGAAAGGCCGAGCAGCTCGAACATCGATCGCGACCACGCCACTCGCCCACGCTCCAGGTCCCAGTCCCAGAGGCCGCATCGGCCGCGGGTCAACGCGAGTTCGATATGCGCGCGCTTGAGCGCCTCCCTGACAGCGCGCGCGCTCGCGCGAACCGCGTAAACGCGAAGTGCGCCGATCGATCCGCCGAGCGCAAACCCCGTCGCGGCGAGCAGCGCGATCATGACGCGAGCCGTGGCCCACCACGGAGCGAGCAGATCGTTCACCGGAGCCGTCACGGCAAGTTGCCCGGAGGTCGCCGCGAGATTGCGCACCGCTGCGAGCAGTTCTTCTCCGTCGCTCGATTTGACCCGCATCGCCCCGGCTTTGTCGGCCAGGATGGTCAGCGGCGCGCCCGAACCGAGCAAAGTGGCGAGGGTGAGGTTTTGGATCGGTCGCGCCGGCTCGCGCGCGACGATCAGCCCGGCCGAATCGGCCAGCAGCGCTTCGCCCCCGACCAGGCCTGGATTGGCCGCCAGCACCGCTCGCAAGGTCTCGGCGACAGGCGTGGAGGGCTCGGTCGCCAGCGCGGCGTCGAGGCGACGGGCGAACTCGCCCGCGCGCATGTCGATCTCGAGCGCCGCCGTCTCCAAGTCGCGCACCCGCTCCGCATTCAGGTGCTGCCACGTCAAATCCGCCAGGAAGATGAAGAGGAGGCCCGCTGCGACGGGCCCGGCGACGCCAACCCACGACCGCGCGAAGGCCCAAAAGAAAAATAACCCGGCCTGCGGGCTAGACGCAGCGTCGGCCGCCCGCGGTCTTCGCGCAGGCGAATCCCCGTCTGGCGCGTGCGTACGCGTCATCGTCATTCCGATCATGTCTCAGCGATATCGGGGGACCCCGCCACACGCCCCGAATCGCCTGATAAGAATCTTTGCGCGAATCTTTGTCCAGAGCTTTATGCGAGGTCGATTATCAATTTTCGCCGTCGAGCGCGGAGCGGATTCGCCCGGAATCTCAGGCGCTTGCTGAGCTACATCAGGCGCGGATTCAAACCAGAATCAGAGCGAGAACGGACAGGAATCAAAGCGCGAACCCCGTTCTCTTTGCGCTTCGGCGCGCCCGAGAAAGGCCGCGACAACGGGGCATATTCCCCTGCCCGTAAGCACGGGGAGGGGGGGCGCGTTTCAGAATCGTCGCGTTATGGGAGAGAGCCTGGGCTCACGCGAGGCTGCGCGTGACGATGTCGCGGACGTCCGCCGACAATTCGCTCCGTCCGGCAATTCGTTGCAAGGTCGCGGCCGCCTTGTCGCGACGGCCCGCCTCCAGCGAACGCCAGGAACGCAACCCGGTCAGCAGGCGCGCCGCTATCTGCGGATTGGTCGGATCGAGCGCCAGAACAATCTCGGCGAGGAAGTCGAATCCCGCGCCGTCCGCCCGGTTGAACTGCGTCTGGTTCGCCGTGAATCCGCCGATCAACGCCCGGACGCGGTTGGGATTGGCCAGCGAGAACGCGTGGTGGGCCATCAGCCCGCGCACCCGCGCCAGTGTCCCGCTCTCCGCGATCTGCGCCTGCAAGGCGAACCATTTGTCGAGAATGAGCGGTTCGGCGGCGTAGCTGCGTGCGAACGCCTCGAGGGCGTGTTCGCGCGGCGGCCCGGGAATGGTGGCGAGC
>DASXYQ010000411.1:0-3159 GCA_036502445.1 Roseiarcus sp.
TTACCTCCGTCTCGCTGTCGATGGAGGCCGAGGGGTTCCGCATCCAGACCTATACCGACGGGGCGAGCGCGCTCGATGGGCTAAAAGCCAACCCGCCTGACCTCGCCATCTTCGACATCAAGATGCCGCGGATGGACGGCATGGAATTGCTTCGCCGGCTCAGACAGAAGTCGGATCTGCCGGTAATCTTCCTCACCTCGAAGGACGAGGAGATCGACGAATTGTTCGGCCTCAAGATGGGCGCCGACGATTTCATCCGCAAACCGTTTTCCCAGCGCCTGCTGGTCGAGCGGGTCAAGTCGATCCTGCGTCGGGCCAATCCCAAGGACGCGGCTACACAGAAGGAAAATGAGGCGAAAATCCTGGAGCGAGGCCGATTGAAAATGGATCCGGAGCGCCATACCTGCACTTGGGATGGGATTCCCGTGACGCTGACGGTCACCGAATTCCTGATCTTGCAGGCGCTCGCGACCCGGCCGGGCGTCGTCAAGAGCCGTAACGCATTGATGGATGCCGCCTACGACGATCAGGTCTATGTCGACGATCGCACGATCGACAGCCACATCAAGCGGCTTCGCAAGAAGTTCAAGGTCGTGGAGTCGGAATTCGAAATGATCGAAACCCTCTATGGCGTCGGATATCGCTTCCGGGAATCCTGAGCGGCGGAGCCGCCATGAAATGAGCAGCGAGGCGCGCGGAGAAACCCTATCGACTTCAGCGGGCGCGCGCTGGCGGAGGTCGCGGTGGCGCTTGCGCGTGCGACGGCTGCGACGCGCGGTAGAGGCGCGATTCTCATCTTCGCTGACGCGGCGCATCGTGTCGCTGAACCTCGGAGGACTGGTTGTCCTCGTGGTCGGCTTCCTGCTGCTCAGCCAGTTCCGCGCCGACATCATCGATGCGCGAACCCAGAGTCTGACGACGCAGGCGAACATCATCGCCGCTGCGGTCGCCGCTTCGGCGACCGTGGGAACAGACACGATCACGCTGGATCCCGAAAAATTGCTTCAGCTCGCGCCCCGCGAAACGCCGCCGCCCGCGCCGAACGACGAGGATGCGATCACATTTTCGATCAATCCCGAGCGGGTCGGGCCGGTGCTGCATCGCTTGGTGACGCCCACCCACACACGCGCGCGCATCTATGACCGTGACGGGCTCTTGCTGCTCGACTCGCAGACAGTGAGTTCGCGCGCCTCGACGTCGCGCTCCGATGTGAACGACCCGGCGAACGAAGACACGACCTGGCTCCAGCGCGCGTGGAGCGCGGTTGGCCGCGTCTTCGTCCGCCCCAAGGCGCCGCGCGGACTCGGCAACTGGGCGGACAACGGCAAAGCGCTGCCCGAAGTCGCCGAGGCGCTGGCGGGGAAGGTCGGCTCGATGGTCCGCGTCAATTCGGGCGGGGAGACCATTGTTTCCGTCGCGGTGCCGATTCAGCGGACGAGCGCGATCCGAGGCGCCCTGGTCCTGTCGACTCAGGGCCGCGACATCGACAAGGTGATCGCCAGCGAACGTTGGGCGCTCTTGCGTTACTTCCTGGTCGCGGCGGCGGTGATGCTCATTCTCTCGATCTCGCAAGCCAATACGATCGCCGAACCCTTGCGTAAGCTCGCCGAAGCGGCCGAACGCGTTCAGCGAGGCATAAGATCGCGCCAGCAAATCCCCGACTTCACCAATCGGTCCGACGAAATCGGCCATCTCTCGCGCGCGCTCGGCGAGATGACCCATGCGCTCTACAGCCGCATCGAGGCGATCGAGAGCTTCGCCGCCGATGTCGCGCATGAACTCAAGAATCCTCTCACCTCCCTGCGAAGCGCCGTCGAAACCTTGCCGCGCGTCAAATCGGCGCCGTCGCGGGATCGTCTGCTGTCGATCATGCAGCACGACGTTCGCCGGCTCGATCGGCTGATCAGCGACATTTCCGACGCCTCGCGTCTCGACGCCGAACTCGCGCGCGGCGACGCCGAGCCGGTCGACGTCGCCGCGCTGCTGCGCACCGTCGTCTCCATGATCGCCGATTCGCCGCGCAGCCGCGGAATCGCCTTGCGCGTGACGATCGACGCCGCCGAGACGGCGTCGGGCGTTTCGCCCTATTTCGTCTTCGGCCACGATTCGCGGCTGGCGCAGGTGATCACCAATCTGGTCGAGAACGCATGCTCGTTCTCTCGGCCTGGCGGGGAAGTCCGAATCCATCTCCGCGGCGGGCCGGGCGCGGCCGGCGGCGAAGCCGACAACTCGAAGCGAATCGTGCTCACGGTCGAGGACGACGGCCCGGGAATCCCGCCACATGCGCTCGAGCGCATATTCGAGCGTTTCTATACCGATCGCCCCGACGACGGATTTGGACAGAATTCCGGCCTCGGACTCTCGATCTCGCGCCAGATCGTGCAGGCCCATTTCGGGCGAATTTGGGCCGAAAACCGCCCGTTGACGGAGGATTTGCCGCCGCCAGATCCAGAGACCGACGCGCCAGTCCGCCACGGCGCGGGAGCGCGCTTCGTCGTCAGTCTGCCCGCCTGTCCCAAATGACCGCCTCGAGCCCTGCGCGCCGCGCCGACGAATCTGGCATTCACGCCTGTGCAGTGGCGGTAGGCGAGCGGGGCACCCTGATCCGAGGTCCTTCGGGCGCCGGCAAGAGCGCGCTTTCGCTCGCCATGATCGCCCTGGCGCGGCAAACCGGCGGCTTCGCGGCGCTGGTGGGCGATGACCGTATCTTCCTGAGCGTCGCCGCTGAGCGCCTTCTGGCGCGAGGAGTTCCCGGCTTCGAGGGCGTGATCGAGCGTCGCGGCGAAGGATTGCTCGTCGAGACCCATGAAACTCGCGTGGTCATTCGTCTCCTCGTCGATCTCGGCGATCCGCCGTCGCGTTGGCCCGCGGACGACGATCACGTGGAATTGCTCGGCATTCGGCTGCCGCGACTCGCCCTCGATTCGACCACTGGGCCGATCGACGGCGCCTATGCGGTCTTGCGCAGACTTGTTAAGTTCCCGTAAGGATACCTTGACGAATTGCTAATTTCGCTTGATCAATGTGCCGCATTGCACAAAAATGTATCCCATGAGTAGAGTTGGTCCGTTGCGCGAGACGCGCTCGACCGGGCCGTATGTAGCGGGTTGTTGATGATCGGAATGGTCCTTGTGACCCATGGGCAGCTCGCCAACGGCT
>DASXYQ010000412.1:0-4770 GCA_036502445.1 Roseiarcus sp.
CGGTGGCGCCCATTTCTCGCCGAGAACTCGCAATCCGGCGAGGGGACGAAAATTTTCTTACCTGCAAGGCTTTGAAAACTCACGAAACCGGAAAATTACCGCTCGCGCCCCTTCGCGAAGACATAGCGGCCCTTAACCGACGCGATGGCGAGTCGTTGATTTGTCGCAGTGGCGATGCAAGAACAGAGCCGCGCGGCAAATCCTGGGCCGCGCGGTGGATGAACGAAATTGTATCCTCCTCGCCGTTGCCTCGTTCTGATCGGAGCCGCCTTCGCCGCGTTTCTCCTGGCGCTCGCGGGCGTGCGGCCGAGCGCAGCCGATGGCTTTCAGACCATCGCGCCGTTCGCTCTGGTCGAGGACTACGAGAGCGGGGCGATCCTGTTCGAAAAGAACGCCGACCAGCCGATGGCGCCGGCGTCGACCACCAAGATGCTCACCGCCGAGATCGTCTTTCACGAATTGAAGGAAGGGCGTCTGCATCTGGACGACAAGTTTCAGGTGTCGGAAAATGCATGGCGCACGGGCGGCGCCCATTCGCACGGGTCGGCGATGTTCCTCGACGTCCACAGCCAAGTGCGCATCGAAGACCTGATCCGCGGCCTCGTCATTCAGTCGGGCAACGACGCGGCGATCACGCTGGCCGAGGGACTGAGCGGCACCGAGGACAATTTCGCCGAGCTGATGAACAAGCGCGCCGCCGAACTCGGCATGACCCACTCCCATTTCACCAACCCCTGGGGGAAGGGCGATCCGAACCATCGCGTCACGGCGCGCGACATGGCGCTGCTGGCGGCGCACATCATTCGCGAATATCCCGAGTACTACAAATACTTCGGCGAGAAGGAATTCACCTGGAACAGGATCCGTCAGCTCAATCGCAACCCCCTGCTGACGATGGATATCGGGGCCGACGGCCTGAAGACCGGCGACATCGCCGAGAGCGGTTACGGATTGGTCGGTTCGGCGGTGCAGAACGGACAGCGTCTGATCGTCGTGGTCAACGGCCTGAAGACCGCCAGCGAAAGAGCCGAGGAAGCACGCAAATTGTTCAACTGGGGCTTCCGCTCGTTTGATCCGCGCGTTCTCTTCCAACCCGGCGACGTCGTCGGAACCATCGCCGTCTACGGCGGCGCGCACGGCGAGGTTCCGGTGACTTGCGGGCAGACCGCCAAAATCTTCCTCACGCGCGGCGGCAGTGACCGGTTGACGGCGAAGATCGTCTATATGGGGCCGCTCGTCGCGCCCGTGAGCGAGGGGGTCGAGGTCGGGCGGCTCAAGGTTTGGCGCGGAACCACGCTCGCGCTCGATCTGCCGGTAAAGACGTTGGAAGCGGAGCCCGAAGGCGGCCTGACCCGGCGAGCGGTCGATGCGGGATTGGAGCTGGCGCAGAGTTGGATACGCAAGACCCTGGCGAAAAAGTGAACTCGGCCGCGTCCTCGCGCGGCCGCTTCATCACGTTCGAGGGCGGCGAGGGAGCCGGCAAATCCGTTCAGGCGCGCGAATTGGCTCAGCGCCTGAAATCTCTTGGCATGAATGTCGTCTCGACGCGAGAGCCCGGCGGTTCGCCCAACGCGGAAGCCTTGCGCCGCGTCATTTTATCGGGCGCGGCCGCCCAATACGGCGCGTCCGGCGAGGCGCTGCTGTTCTCCGCTGCGCGCATCGAGCATATCGACGTGACGATCGAACCCGCGCTCACGCGCGGCGATTGGGTGGTCTGCGACCGTTTCGCCGATTCGACCCGGGCCTATCAGGGCGCGGCGGGCCAGCTCGACCCAGTGTTCATCACGAATCTCGAGAACGTCGTCTTGGACCAGACGCGTCCCGACCTGACATTGATTCTCGATTTGCCGGCGGAACGGGGCTTGGAGCGCGCGGCCAAGCGCCGAAGCGGGCAGGGGGCTCCCGATCGCTTCGAGGGCGAGGGACTTGCGTTCCACGAGACGCTGCGTAACGCGTTCCTGCGGATCGCGCGCGAGGAGCCCGAGCGCTGCGCCGTGATCGACGCCACCCTGAGCGAGGACGAGGTCGCGGAGGCGATCTGGGGCGTCGTCAGCCAGCGTCTGGCGGACTTTCTGCCCTCCGAGGCGAAGGCAAAATGAGCAAGGCTCCGTCCGAGCCGACGCCGGAGAGCGACCTGTTCGAGGGCGCCCCGCATCCGAGGACGGCCGCGCGGCTCGTCGGCCATGGCGGCGCCGAGGCCGAAATGCTGAGCGCGTATCGCGAAGGACGGCTCGCGCACGCCTGGCTGATCGGCGGTCGCGCAGGGATCGGCAAAGCGACGCTCGCCTGGCGGTTCGCGCGGTTCGTGCTCGCCCATCCCGATCCCGCCGCCCGGGCGGTGCGCGAGGCGCGCGACATCTCGACCCCGTCTGATCATCCGGCGGCCCGGCAGCTCGCCGCGATGGCGCATCCCGATTTCGCGCTGCTCAGGCGCGAGTGGAATCCCAAGACGAAGAACTTCTTCAGCGAAATCCGTGTCGACGACGTGCGCGCCCGCCTCGGGGTCTTCCAGCTGTCGGCGGGCTTTGGCGGCTGGCGCGTCGCCATCATCGACAGCGCGGACGATCTCAACCGCGCCGGCGCCAATGCGTTGCTGAAGATGATCGAGGAGCCGCCGCCGCGTTCGCTGATCCTGATCGTCGCGCACCAGCCGGGGCAGTTGCCGCCAACCATTCGTTCGCGCTGCCGGCGGCTGCTGCTCGGGCCGCTCGCGCCCGCTGAGATCGGCGAGATCGTCACAGGCCTGGGAACGCCCTGGAGCGCGGCCGGCGCAGCGAAAATCGCCGAGGCGGCCTCGCGCGCCGACGGATCGGTGCGGGAGACCTTGCGTCGACTCGATCCTGAAGGGCAGGGGCTCGGCGTCCTGATCGACTCGACGCTGGCGCAACTGCCGCGCGCGGATATGCGCGCCGTCCACAAGCTCGCGGAGGCGGTGAGCGGCCGCGGAACCGGCGACGCGTTCGAGAGACTGACGGTCGCGCTCTACGATTGGCTCGCCGCGCGCGGGCGCGAACCGTCGTCTCCCGCCCGGCTCGAAGCGATCGCCGGATTGTGGGAGCGGCTCCGCGACGTCACGCGCGAGACCGAGGAGCTCAATCTCGACAAGAAGCTGCACGTGCTGGCGATCTTCGAGGAGATCGCCGAGCGGGCGCGGGCGTTCTAGGGGAAGGGCCGGCGCGAGAACCGGCCCTTCCAACTCAGCCGCCCGCGCTCTTGCTGAAATCCTGCGAGAGATAGAGCCGAAGCAGCGCGCGGATTTCGGCGACGAGGTCGCCGCGTTCGGATTCCTCTTCAGCCAAGGCGCGCGCTCCCTTCAGGACATGCAGCAGAACCGCCGCCATTCTGTACGCCGCCTCGGGCGACAGGGTCTCGATGGCGGCGCCGAGAATCGACGCGATGCGCGCGCGCATTGCGCTGCGCAGCGCAACGCGCTTGTCGGCGCCGTCGCCGCGCGCATCGATCAGCGCGATCGCTACGGCGCGGTCGGGTTGCAATCCAAGGATGAGATCGACGAGAGCATCGGCGAGCGCCCCGGGGGACAGGCGCGTCGCTCGCTCGGCGACACCGTCCAGCGCCACGCCGAGTCGCTCCCAATAGCGGTCCAGCAGAGCGTCGGCGAGGACCTCCTTGGTCGGGAAGAAGCGATAGAGCGAGCCGATCGCGGTGTTCGAGCGCGCCGCGATCTCGGTCATCGTCGCCGCGTCATAGCCCTTCTCCGCGAAGACGGCGCCGCCGGCGTCCAGGATCGCCGCCACGCGAGTCCTGCCGCGTTCGCGCTTCGGCTCCAGTGCTCGAGCGGGAATCGTCGTTGACACTTTTCGAGGATATCCTCTACCTGTGATATACGAGAACATCCTCGCATATCATTAAACCGCACCCCCGTCACGCCGTCTTGCTCCCCGGCCCCGGTGCGCGCCAATCGCGAAAGCCAAGCCATGCCCGACCTCGACCCCCGCTCGCGTCGCGGAACTGCACGAAACGGCGTAACGCGGCGATGACGGTCCTTCCGCGCAATGCCATCCGCTTTCCCTCATTGCGCGGCGCGCCGCTCGCCGCGCAATGGGCGGCGCTGCTGCTGCTGTCCACGCCCATCGTGCTCGCGCTCGAGGCGATTCATTTGCCGGCCGCCCTGCTGCTCGGGCCAATGGCGGCCGCGATCCTCATCGCCGCGTCTGAGGGAACGGCGCGCATTCCCGAAGGCGCGTTCGTCATCTCACAGGGTTTCATCGGCGCCATGGCCGCGCGCAGCATAAGGCCGTCGTTCATCGGCGAGATGGCGCACCAATGGCCGCTTTTTCTCGCCGGCGTGCTGTCCGTCATCGTGGCGAGCTATGGCCTGGGTTGGGTGCTGGCGCGCAACAAGGTGCTGCCGGGGACGATCGCGATCTGGGGCTCGTCGCCTGGCGCGGCCACCGCAATGGTGGTGATGGCCGAGGCGTTCGGCGCCGACGTCCGCCTCGTCGCGTTCATGCAGTATCTCCGAGTCGTGCTCGTCGCGATCGTCGCCTCGTCGGTGGCGCGGCTGTGGACCGCCGGCTCCGGCGCCCCGCTTCCCGCGATCGTCTGGTTCCCGCCGCTCGCTTGGGCGTCCTTCGCCGAGACGCTCGCGCTCGTGTTCGGCTGCATCGGCGCGGCGCGTCTCCTGCGCCTGCCCTCCGGCGCCTTCCTTGCGCCGTTCCTCGCCGCCGCCCTCTGCCAAGTGTTTGGCGTGCTGACGATCGAATTGCCGCCCTGGCTCCTGGCGATCGCCTACGCCGGGGTCGGATGGAC
>DASXYQ010000413.1:0-7645 GCA_036502445.1 Roseiarcus sp.
CGTACGGCTCGCCGCGTCGTCTGCAGTTCGACGCCGTCGATCTCGCGCAGGCTCTTTCCGGCGAGCCGCTGCGGCGTCAGACACGACATGTCGAGCCTTTGTTCGGGCGCGGCGCGCAGACGCAGAACGAGCGGTTTCACGTTTCCTCTTCCCCGGGGCGCGCATGGTCTCCGCCGTCGGGCGACAGGGCCCTGAGGTGATAGTGGTGCGGCCCCAGTTTCCCGCCGTAATTGCCGGCGCTGACGCGAGCGGCGCCCGTCGCGGAGCCCAGCTCGACGATCGCGCGCACCCCCGCGCGCATCGCATTGGCGACCGCTTCGGACGTCAGCCCATCGATGACGATTTCCAGCACGCTGCCGATCTCCGAATCGAGTGCCGTTTTCACAGCGCCTCTCAGCGTCGGGCAATAGGCGTCGTTGGTCGACGCGCGCATGCCCTTGTACTTTGCCCCGATCTTGGAGCCCGATCGCGCTACGCCTCCCGGAAACGGCATGATCGCGTCGGGAACGGCCTCGATGGCCTCGACCGCGGCTTCCGCCGCGGCGAGCGCCTGCTTCGAGCCGGCCGCGAGAATCAAGAGATTGCCGCCGCCGACCGCGGCGCGCGTCAGGGCGACCGTCGCTTCACAGACGAACTCGCCGTCCATCACCGGAATGCGCCAATAATGCTTGGCTCCCAGACGCTTCGAAATCTGCCATCCGTCGCCGAAATAGCGTAGCGAATCGCCCAATTTCAGCCGCTCCTCCCCTTCGAGATCGCCGTAGCAGGCCGATCCCGGCGAGGTCAGGACGCACTGTCCGACGCGGTTGCGAAGCTGGTTCTGCAGGTCGGTCGTCGACATCGCGAAGACGAGCACGCGAACGCCGGGCCGCCCGTCGGGCGTCTGATCGGGCCGAAGCTCCCGGTCGATGGCGGCTTCGCAACCGCAGCCGATGACCGAGGTCGCATAACCCGTCATCGTCACGGCGGCTTGCCGCGCCCAGCGCGGGCTGTCCGCGGTGATGACGATCGCGGCGGCGCGCATACCGAACGCTTCGGCGAAGGTATCGTCGATCAGGACGCCATTCAATTTCATGGGCTGCATGAGACAGCCTCGAATGGATCGGCGACGCCGAGCGCGCTGGCCCGCACTTTCAACAGGTCGGGCTCCAAGCCATAGGTCTCCTCGTAATAATCGCGCATGCGCCGCTCGATCGCGTGATCGGTCTTTCGATCGATGCTCAGCGCTCGCCCCGAGCGATGATGCAGGATGCGGCCGTCGCGCACCACGAGATCGCCATCCTTGAAGACGAACGCCGCGTTGCGGAACATCGCCGCCTTGTCGGGCTGATCCCGGTAAACCGCCACGTCGGCCCGGGCGCCAGCGGCGAGACGCCCACGATCGTTCAAGCCCAGCAGTCGAGCGGACGACGCGCGGGTCATGACGGCGATTTCGGGAAACGTGTATTCGCGCCTGATCGACGGCAGCGTGGACATGGCCATCGCGGCAGGGGGTAATTTCGCGATCCATTCGGCGCGCCGATCGCGATCCATCAACAGCGCGAAGAGATCGGGGTAGGCCGTGTACGGCGCGCCGTTGGGATGATCCGTGGTGAAGAAGACGCGCGAGGGATCGTCGATCAGCAGGAACAACTCGAGTCCCGCCGCCCATTGCACGGCGTTGTGAAAATTCGTCGCGCGATAATTGTACGGCACGATTCCGCCGCCGTTCGAATCGCCGTCGATGATCGCCCATTTCTTTGGACTGGCCCTGCCGATCGCGCCGAACTGACGCATCACGTCGCTCGAAATCGTCACCGTCTGGCCAAACATGACCTGACCCACGTCGACCGTGATGTTCTTATGAGCATTGACGCTTTCGGCCAGGCGCGCCGCTGCGGAGGAGAACCGCTTCTCGCCTTCCACCCCGTAGGCATAAAACTGTATGTGAGCGAGATGCAGCGGCAAACCCTCCGCCGCGTCGATCGTGGCGATGACGGAATCGGCCCCGGCGGCGAGGCCGAGATTATTGCAATGCACGTGCAGCGGATGCGGCAAACCGAGGTCGATCACCGCACGCTGCAAGGTCCTGACGATGCTGCGCGAGGAGACGCCGTAGCCGGGGACGACGTCGTCGAGCGAGAAGGATCGCACGTTCGCCTTGAACGCCGCAGCCGCCCCTGCGTTGATGACTTTGACGCCCAGCGCCCGCGTTGTTTGCAGGGTCCAGGCGACATATTCGCTGATATGGGCGGCGCTCGCCTTGTCGCGAATCGATCGCAAGAGATAATCGTCATTGCCGAGAACACAGAGGATCGCCTTGTCGATGATGGGAACGTCGGCGAGCTCGAGATGGGCGTGCAGCGCTTGGTGCGGCGCGATGGCGGGCTCGACCACGGTGGTGAACCCCATCGCCGCGTAGTCGCGGCCGGTCTGGCGCGTCGTCCAGCCGGCGGTCGAAAACGGCCCGGGCTCGGATCGAGGCCCCTCTCCGCGACGCCCTTCAGGCAGCAGCAGGCGGGCGGCATTCACGTTGGCGCCCGCGATATGCGAATGGATGTCGATCGCGCCCGCCATGACGACCATGCCGGTCGCATCGTGAACGGCGTCGGCGCGCGCGCCAGCCGCGGGCGGCTGAACAATCCGGTCGTCGTGAATCCAGACATCGCCGACAGCGTCGCGGCGTTGTGCGGGATCGATGACTCGGCCGCCCCGGATGCACGTCAGCATGACGCTGCGCCCGCGTCGTCGCCGAGCGCGACGACGAGCCGACCGATCACTTCCGCTACAGAAGGCGTTTGGCTCGGATGCGAAGCCGCCTTCGAGACAAACGTCCCCATCGGTACGCACCAGTCGACGCTGTCGTGGTCGACGCCTGGGCGTCCGACGGCGATGCGCACGGTCGGGGGCTGCCAAAACTCGGCGGCCGCGGTCAACGCGATGAGCGGAATGGGCTTTCGCCATCGGGGAGCTTCAGCGCCATATGCGGAAATCCAAAGCGCGCAATCGGCTTCGTCGCTCTCGACGAGACGTTCGGCATCGAAAACCCAGGGATCATGTTCCGGGAATCCCGACCCGAACCCCGTTCGCATGGGAAAGCCGATCATCCCGCCGCAGACTTGCAGGACGCCCGCCGCGTTGTCGCCCGGCGCGAGCGGCAGCCCCGTGAAGCGCGTTTTTGCATTGAGATCCCGGACGAGGCCGCAAAGCATTTCGATCGTCAGGACGTCCAGACGCGCCGCCGACCAGACAGCCACGCCGAATTTCGCTGATCGCAGCGCGGCGGCCAGCGCGTCGATCTCGCCGGAGCGAGCGCCCGAAAGCGCGACGGGCCTGCCGTTGACGCGGGCGCGCAGGGCGGCGAGCCATCCCGGCAAAGAGGCCTCGTCGGCGGATATCGTTTCGATTTTCGCGACACTATCCGCCGCGGCCCCCGCCAGCGCGCGCATATCTGCTTCGTCTGCGCCGAGCCGAAATATTCGGCGCAGCGCGCCCTCCGCGGCAGGCGGGCTCAGAGTGCGCGTGCGCAGATCCGGCATCGCTTCGAGAAGCCCCGATTCCGCCAGCCCGTCGCCGACAAGCAGAACGACGTCGCCGCGCATCCGCGCTTCGCCCGGCGTCGTCAGCATCATCCCACTTTCGCGCAAGACGTCCAGATCGCGCAACAAAGCCGCCGAAGACATGTGGTCGACGACGCCGCCAATTCGTTCACAAAGCGCGATGGCCGCCTGCGCTCCCGCAACGTCGGCTCCAAGGCCCGCCACGACGGTCAGACGACTTTTCCTGATGAGCCCGGCGGCCTCCGCGATGGCCGCATCCAACGGGACGGCTCGCCCGTTGATCGAGGATTGCGACATCCCCTGGTTTCCCTTGGCTTCGCGGTATTGTTTGTCGCCGGCGGGAGCCGACGTGTTGGCCGCCGCGAACTACTGCATCCGATCAATCATATTTGATGTAGGCGAAGCGTTGATCCGTTTCCGGCGTTCCCTCCAATGCGCCGCCGGCTTTCCCCGGCCGCCACTGAACCACTTCCTCGATTTTTTTGGCGAGCTCGAAGTCCTTGTCGGTGATCCCTTTGGCGGCGTGGTTCATGAGCCGGACCTCGACCCACGCGTAAGACGCCGTGATATCAGGGTGATGCCATGCCGCCTCGGCGAGATGACCGACGGCGTTGATCGCCATCAGCGTGCCCTTCCAACCATGCGTCTTATATTTCCGACGAATCCAACCGCCTTCGTAACGCCAATGCGGAAGATCGCGCTGAAGTCGCGCGGCGATTTCTTCCTCCGAATACGTTCGCTCCGGCGTTTTTTCGGCCACTCGACAACTCCCCGGCCTTCCACTCGGCCACGCGCGTGCTGCCCCGCTTGCCAAAATCTTCGGTCGAAAACATATAACTCGGACACGGTTTCGGCAAGCGCATATCCGAGCCGACGGGGAGGAGGCCAGGCGGCGCCGCGATGAACTTTCTGCATGCAACTGCGCCGGCCGGCGTGGCGGTCACTTTATCGGCTCGTCTGCACCTCGGCTTCCTCGATCTCAACGGCGAATTCGGGCGACGATTCGGGAGCCTTGGCCTTTCGATCAGCGAGCCGCGCGGACGCCTCACATTGCGTCGCGCCGGCGCGGCTCGGGTCGACGGCGTCGAAAGAGAACGCGCGAGCCGATACCTCTCGAAGATGCAGCAGCGCGAAGGTCTCGCGGGCGCCTGTCATCTGACGATCGAGGAGGCGATCCCGCCGCACGCCGGCCTCGGTTCCGGAACCCAACTCGCGCTCGGCGTCGCCGCCGCGCTCCGCCGGCTGCATGGCCGCGCGCTGGACCTGCCCGGCGACGCGAGGTTGTTGGATCGCGGCGCGCGCTCCGGCGTCGGCATCGGTTTGTTCGAGACGGGCGGACTCGTCGTCGATGGCGGGCGGGCGCCGACGAGCGTCGCGCCGCCGATCGTCAGCCGGATGCGCTTTCCCGAGGCTTGGCGGGTCATCCTCGTCCTCGAACCCGCCCGTGAAGGCCTTTCGGGGGAAACAGAGCGCGGGGCTTTCGAGCGACTGGGTCCGATGGGATCGGTGGAGGCGGGGGAGATTTGCCGTCTCGCGCTGATTGGGGCGCTGCCTTCGATAGCGGAAGGCGACATTGCCGGATTCGGGGCGGCAATCACGCGAATCCAGCGGTTGCTGGGCGACTATTTTGCGCCGGCGCAGGGTGGCCGTCGGTTCGCCAGCCCCGATGTCGCGGCGGTTCTGGATGCCCTCGCGGGACAGGGGGCCCACGGCGTCGGCCAGAGCTCGTGGGGTCCGACGGGCTTCGCTTTCGCCGCGGACGCGAGCTCGGCGGAACGCCTCGCGGATGCGGCGCGCCGATGCGCGAGCGCGCGGGCTCTGGACATCCGCGTCGTTTCCGCGCTCAATCACGGCGCGGAAATCACCGACTTGGATCAGCCGGACGCTTAGCAAGAGAGCGCTCGAAACCGCGGAAAGGGGAGGACGGTGGCGCACAAGAACATCCTGCACATGCTGACGCCGCTCGGGAATATCAGCCCGTTCGATGTCAACATGGCGCTCGACGCGGGATACGACGCCGTCGTTCCCTATACGTCGGTGGGGCTCGGGCAGGTAGCGGGTCTGGTGCGGGACGCGATCTTTTCGCGGCCGCCGTCTCGCGGCCCGCGAACGGGCGTCTTCATCGGCGGCAGGGACGCGATTCTGGCGCTCGACATGCTCGAGGCGGCCAAGAACGCAGAGACGCCGCCATTCGGCGCCTCGCTGTTCGCCGACCCCGCGGGTTCCTTCACCACCGCCGCCGCGATGATGGCGATCATCGAGAAAGTGCTGAAGACCCGGCACGGGCGCGAGCTGAAAGACCTCAGGCTCCTCGTCTTCGGCGCGACGGGCGTCGTCGGCTTTTCGGCGGCGGTGATCGGGGCCCTGGAGGGAGCGCGAGCGACGCTGGTCGGGTATGACGGGCTCGAGCGCGTGACCAACGCCGCCGCGCAAATCAAGGCGCGCTTCGGCGTCGAGGTTCAGGTCGCCGACGGCTCCAGCGAAGACAAAAAGTCCGCCCTGGTCAAGGGAGCGCAGGCGATCGTCTGCGCGGGGCGGGCGGGAGTTCGCGTGCTGACGTCGGCGCAAATCGCCGCCGCCGCCGAACTCCTCGTCGCCGCCGACGCCAACGCCGTTCCGCCGTCGGGCATCGAGGGCCTCGACGCTTTCGCCATGGGGGAGCCGATCGGCTCCCCCATGGCGCTCGGCATCGGCCCGCTCGCGCTCGGCGACACGAAATACAAGACAGAATCGGGACTGTTTCAGCGTATGATCGCGGCTACCCAGGTCGTGCGTTTCGACTTTCGCGACGCTTTCGCGCTGGCGCGCGAGTTCCATGGTTGAGGCGCCGGCCGTCCTGATCGCGGCGGCCTCCGGGCGCGCACTCGCCGCGTCGGCGCGCCGTGCTGGCTACGCGCCTCTAGTGGTCGATTTTTTCGCCGACGACGATACCCGCGAGGTTGCCGATTCCTGCGTCCGCCTGGAGGACGGGGTGGCCCGCGGATTCCAACTCCACTCCCTGATGGCCGCGTGCGAACGGCTGGCGGAAGGGCGAACCTTCGCGGGCGTCGTCTACGGCTCCGGCTTCGAGGATCGCCCGGCCCTCATCGAGGCGATGGCGAAACGATGGCGGCTGATCGGCAATCCCGCGTCGACAGTCTCGCACCTGAAGGACCCGCTGATTTTCACCGACCTCTGCCGCGAAGCCGCGGTCCCGCATCCGGAAACGCGGCTCGAGCGGCCGGCGGATCCGCGGCGCTGGCTGGCTCGCCGACGCGGCGGCTCGGGCGGCGGGCACATCAGGTCGGCCGAGGCCGAACCGGTCGCGGACGCGCAGACTTATTTTCAGCGGCGGGTCGATGGTCGCCCCGTGTCGGCCCTGGTCCTGGCCGATGGCCCGCGCTGTGCGATTGTCGGGTTCAGCGAACAATGGGCGCAGGAGGGACGGTGCTTTCGCTTCGCGGGAGCGGCGCAGCCCGCGGCGATCCCCGCGTCCCTCGAGCAGGCGCTGGCGTCGGCGGTTGGCCGATTCTGCGCGCGGACGCCGCTGGTCGGCTTGAACAGCTTTGATTTTTTGGCGTCGGAGCAGGGCTTCTGGCTGCTCGAGGTCAACCCACGCCCCGGCGCGACGCTCGACATCTTCGAACCCGAGCGCGCGCCGTCGCTGTTTGCGCTGCACGTCGCGGCCTCTGAGGGCGTGCTGGAGACGGGGCCGCGGCTCGAAGGCGCCAGGGCGACCCAAATCGTCTATGCCCCTTGTAAAATTGCCAGCACGCCGAGGTTCGCGTGGCCGCAGTGGGCCAGGGACCGTCAGCCCGCGGGCAGTGCTGTGGCCGAGGGCGACCCGTTCTGCACCGTCGTGGCCGGCGGCGCGACTGCGGCGGATGCGCGGCGTGAGCTCGCGCAGAGAGCCGCGACGATGGAATCGTCGATTCGATCCTCGATTCGTCCGCGGGCGGCCTGAACGCCGAACGGAAAGGGGTAGCCATGAGCATCAGCGTCAACGCCCGCGCCGGCGCTCTGGCCGCGCAACTCGCGGCGCGCGCGGAGGAACTGAGAATCGAGGTCGCCGAGGGGGAACTCGGCGAAACGCTGATCGACGCGGGGGCCCATTGCGTCGGCGGCGT
>DASXYQ010000414.1:0-4811 GCA_036502445.1 Roseiarcus sp.
ACCAGAATCGGCGATACGTCTGAGAAGCTCTAGGCCGCTCAGGCCCGGTAGGCGGTTGTCGAGGATCACACAAGCCGGTTCGGCGAGCGGGACGGTTTCGAGATAAGCTTCCGCCGACCCGTGCGCCGCCGTTTCGATCCCCGCCGTCGAGAGCAGAAGCGCGAGTGCCTCGCAAACCTCGGACTCGTCGTCAACGATATGTACGCGGCGCTTGGTCGGAATCTGTTTCGGGTCCATGGATCGGTAACTCGATGAAAAAGCTCGTGCCGTGAGGCCGCAAGGGCCGCCATCCCACTCGACCTGAATGCCGCCGGGCGATTTCTCGAGTGAGCGAAAGTCCGAGGCCCATTCCCTTCGGCTTCGTCGTCTCGAACACTTGAAACAGATGGCCGGCAATTTCCGGCGCGATGCCCGTTCCATTGTCGTCGACTCGAAGAATGGCCTTCTCGCCTTCTCGGTCGACCCCGATGACGACTTGCCCCTCAGCGTCCCCCCGCTGCGAAGCCGCGTCGATCGCATTGGTCACGAGATTGTTGAGCGCCTGCTCGATGGCGATTCTGTCGGCTCTGACCGAGGGCGGGGCGGCCGTCGCCTCGACGGCGAGGGCGACGCCCCGCGCAAGCGCTTCATCCCGATTCAGCGATGCTATCTTCCGGGCGATTTGGCCGATGTCGGTCGCCCCCAGCTCCAGTTTCCCACTCGAGACGAAGTCCCGGATTCGTTCGATGATGCGCCGCGTCTTTTGCGCCTCCGCATCGGCCTTTGCCAGAACGCTCGAGACGGCGGCCGTCGACTGACCGCCGTCGAGCATTCGACGCGCGCTGTGGACATAGGTCGACAACGACGAAAGCGGCTGGCTGATTTCATGGGCGAAAGTAACGGCCATCCCCGCCGTCGTCGCGTGCGCCGACACCCGCGCCAGTTCCGACTGTTGCTTTCTCAGCAGTTGCGTCGCTTGTTCCCTTTCCGTAACGATCGCGCCCAACAATTGGCCCGTCGTCGCCAGAATGAACATCAAGGTTTGAAATATGTAGAAATCGCGGTCGCCGACTTGAAAATGGGTCAGTGCGGCGATCAGCATCAATTGCGTTGTGAGCAACGTCATGGCTACG
Organism: Roseiarcus sp.; assembly: GCA_036502445.1. GTDB lineage: Bacteria > Pseudomonadota > Alphaproteobacteria > Rhizobiales > Beijerinckiaceae > Roseiarcus. The sequence goes on from DASXYQ010000414.1 coordinate 1,113, forward strand.
GCCGTATAGCCGTAGTTTATGCCGACCCAGAGTATCGGAAGGAAAAGCAAGTCGAATAAATATCTGTCCCTCGGGTTGCCGGCGCTGAGCACGACGAACGTCGCAATGCACAGGCCGATGATCAGCGCGGGAACCAAATGCTTGCTTTGAGGCGAGCGGGGCCAACGCCCATTCGAAATAATATCGTGAATCGCCGTCGCGGCGGGCAGGACGACGATCATTCCGACGGTGTCTCCGATCCAAAAATTACCCGCGGCGTAGTAAATCTGCCTCGAGGGGATGGCGCCGGTGAAATACAGCACAGCGCAATATAGAATTCCCGTCACCGCGGCGCTGGCGGGCACCACCGCGAGCACCGCGATCATATTTTTGTAGGTCGTCGCCCGCGTGTCGAAATGAAAAACGTCGCGCAATACGATGGCGATGAGGAGGTAGCCCCAAGTGAGCACGAGTTCGCTTGCGACAACGATGTAAAGGCCATGTCTGACGTTGTTTACGAATACGTCAGTCAGTATGGAGGCGAGGAAAACGATCGGTGCGAAGTACGTGGATTCGATCAGCAGCAACAAACTCAGGCCATTATCCGGGCTCCAGAGGGTGATTCCCGATTCATGAAACTGCCGCGAATTGGTGATCACGTTTATCGTCAGATATGCGACGAGATACGCCGTCGCGATCGCCGCGTATCTGACAGCGCTCTGGCGAGCACCCGCGGACGGAAGGATCTGCTGTCGTGTGGCGTCGACGTTGGCCAACGCCCGCTCACTCCTGACGCTCATGGGCGACCCCGTCGCACGATGAATCGCGCGCATATTCTTATAGCTTTCTTATAGCTGATCACGCGAGCGCCGGGAGGGGATTTACTCATTTAGGCGGGCTTCCTACCCCTTCCGCCGCCTCCGCCGCAGCGATCGCGGTCATATTCACGATGCCGCGCGCGGTCACGGAAGGGGTCAGCACGTGAGCGGGCTTGGCCGGACCCATCAGGATCGGCCCCACCGGCAGCGCGTTCGCGATGACTCGGGTGAGCTGCAGCGCGGTGCTGCCGGCGTCGAGATTGGGAAAGATCAGCACGTTGGCTTCCCGATCGAGCCGGCAGTCGGTAATCACGCGCTGCCGCGCGACCAGCGATAGCGCCGTGTCGGCCTGCATTTCGCCGTCGGCCTCGAGTTCCGGCGCGCGCTCGCGCAGCAATGCCAGCGCGGCGCGCATCTTGAGCGCGGACGGCGTATCGGCGGAGCCGAAGTCGGAGTGGGAGATCAGCGCGATCTTCGGCGTCACGCCGAAACGCCGGACGTGGTGGGCGCAGGCAATCGCCATGTCGGCGATTTCCTGCGCGCTCGGATCGTAGCGCACGTGGGTGTCCGCGAGGAAATAGGCGCCGCTGGAGGCGATCACGAGCGACAGAGCCGCGAAATCCTTGACGCCGGGCGCCATGCCGACGATGTCCTTGATGTGCTTCAGCCGCGATGCGAAGCGCCCCTCTAGCCCGCAGATCAACGCATCGACGTCGCCGCGATGTAGCGCCAGCGCGCCGATCACCGACGGCGAAGTTCGGACGACCGTGCGCGCGGCGTCCGGGGTGACGCCCTTGCGTCCCGCGACCTCGAGATAATCCGCGACATAGTCGCGATACCGTGGGTCGCTGTGGGGATCGACGACCTCGAAATCGACGCCCGGAGTCAGCGCCAGGCCGTAGCGCTTCAGGCGCTCCCGGATCACCTCCGGACGCCCGATCAGGACCGGCTTGGCGAGCCGCTCCTCGAGAATGACCTGCGTTGCGCGCAGCACGCGCTCGTCCTCGCCCTCGGAATAGATGACGCGCTTTTCCGCGCCGCGCGCCGCGGCGAAGATCGGCTTCATCATGAAGCCGGAGCGGAAGACGAAGCGGCCGAGCCGGTCGGCGTAGGCGTCGAAATCGGCGATCGGCCGGCGCGCGACGCCGCTCTCCATCGCCGCATGCGCCACCGCCGGCGCGATGCGCAACATCAGCCGCAGATCGAACGGGCTCGGAATCAGCGACGTGCGGCCGAACGGCGAGGCCTCGCCGCCATAGGCGCGCGCGACGACCTCGGACGGCGGCTCGCGCGCCAGCGCGGCGATGGCGCGCACCGCCGCTTTCTTCATGTCCTCGTTGATGGTCGAAGCCCCGACATCGAGCGCGCCGCGGAAAATATAAGGGAAGCAGAGGACGTTGTTGACTTGGTTGGGATAGTCGGAACGGCCGGTGCAGATCATCGCGTCGGGGCGCGCCGCGATCGCGAGTTCGGGCATGATCTCCGGCGTCGGATTGGCGAGCGCCATGATGAGCGGATCGCGCGCCATGCGCTTCAGGAGATCGGGCTTCAAAACGCCAGCGGCGGACAAGCCTAGGAAAATGTCGGCGCCGTCGATCACGTCGGCGAGCGCGCGGGCGCGCGTCTCCTGCGCATAGACCGCCTTCCAGCGATCCATCAGCTTCTGGCGGCCCGCATAGACGACGCCCTCGATGTCGCAGACGAAGATATTTTCACGCCGCGCCCCGAGCGACACGAGAAGATTGAGCGAGGCGAGCGCCGCTGCCCCGGCGCCGGAGCAGACGATCTTCACCTCGCCGATCGACTTGCCCGTGAGTTCGAGCGCATTCGTGACGGCCGCGGAAACGATGATCGCAGTGCCATGCTGGTCGTCGTGGAAGACGGGAATGCTCATGCGGGCTTTCGCCTTCTCCTCGACGTCGAAGCATTCGGGCCCCTTGATGTCCTCGAGATTGATGCCGCCGAAGGTCGGCTCCAGCGCGACGATGATGTCGACGAGCCTGTCGACGTTCAGTTCGTTCACCTCGATGTCGAAGACGTCGATGCCGGCGAATTTCTTGAACAGGACCGCCTTGCCCTCCATGACCGGCTTGCTCGCGAGCGGGCCGATGGCGCCGAGGCCCAGCACGGCGGTGCCGTTGGTCAGCACGGCGACGAGATTCTGCCGCGTCGTCAGGTTGTCCGCCTCGTACGGATCGGCCACGATCGCCTCGCAGGCGAAGGCGACGCCGGGCGAATAGGCGAGCGCGAGATCGCGTTGGTTGGCGAGCGGCTTGGTCGCCGATATCTCCAGCTTCCCCGGGCGCGGCTCGCGATGGAAATTCAAGGCGTCGGATTTGAGGTCGGCCGCGCTCTCGCTGGACATGCTCGAATTCCTGGGGAAGATAAGCCGTGACTGTTGCCTCGGGCGCGGCGCCGCGGCAAGCGGGAAATTGACCTCCTCGCTTGGATCGACGACCGTTCAATTTGCATTCAGCCAGGCGAGCGCAGTTTATTAGCCGCGTCGCGCCGCGACGCCCACGAAACCGAATGGGATCAAGGAAACGCACCATGAAACGCCTAATCGTAGCTGCCCTTTTGCTCGGCTTCTCCGGCGCGGTCGCCGTCGCGCAGACGACAAACCCGCCAGCGCCGGAGCCCACGCCGGCCACTTCGACGGCGGGGCCCGCTTCCGACGCCAAGCCGACGGCCAAGGAGGCCCGCGCGAAGTGCAACGCCGAGGCCAAGGCGCAGGGTCTCAAGGGGGACGACCGCAAGACGGCCGTCGCCGATTGCTTCGCCAAAGCGCGGCCCGACCTTGCCGCAGCGGACAAGTGCCGGCAGGAGGGTAAGGACAAGAAACTCGCCGGCAAAGAGCTCAAGACCTACGTCAAGCAATGCGTCGCGAGTGCGCAATAGCGCG
>DASXYQ010000415.1:0-4103 GCA_036502445.1 Roseiarcus sp.
GGTTCGCGGCGAACGCCGAGGTCTATTTGGCGGAGCTGTCGCGAGAGCTGCGGACGGGCGAATACCGTCCGTCAGCGATCCGGCGCGTGGAGATCCCGAAAGGGGATGGCGGGGTGCGGCCGTTGGGAATACCCACGGTCACCAGAAGCGATTGCGCAAGTAGCTCATCATGGTCAAGAAAACAGCGATCGACAAGAAAAACAGTCCGGCGGTCAAGAACGGTTCGTATCTGGTGTAGGGTAGCTTCTGGAAGTAGTTGTATCTGAGATAAAGGCCGGCAAACGCGGCTATAAACACGTATACCCCATTCCAAAACACGCCGAATCCTTGCTTGTGCATGAGGTAATCCACGAAGAAACCAGCGCCGAGGAAGGCGATGAACATGCCTAGCCAGAAGGCTGTCATTTCGAAGCCGTCCAAGCCGAATATCACATCGAACAAGGGTTTCATCGCGGCCATCTAGAGGCCTCCGTCCAAAGCGCATTTCGGCCAAGCGCCGCTCGCGTCGGGCTTGATCGCGGCCGCCGCCTCAGCGATCATTTTACGGCGCGACTCTTTCGGGATGATGAACGAATGTCGAATGCGATATTTCCCCGAGGGTCGGGGAATTGGGTTGATTTTGTCGTGCTCGCCGCTCATGCTGCGTTGCAGCATTGGACGCCGTACTTTCAACAGAGCGATCAAAAATAGCGCGAACGAGGACTGCCATGAACAGGATTTCGACGACCGTCGGCGGGGATGCGCCGAACGCGCAACGGTCGGCGTCCGCGCCGAACAAGAACCTCTACGAGATCGGCGAAATTCCTCCGCTCGGGCATGTCCCGGAATCGATGTACGCCTGGGTTGTGCGCAAGGATCGGCACGGACCGCCGGAACGGTCGATGCAGGCGGAAGTCGTTCCGACCTGGCCGCTCGACAGCCACGACGTGCTCGTGTTCGTTATGGCGGCGGGCGTAAATTACAACGGTGTCTGGGCGGCCTTGGGCGAACCCCTGTCCCCCATGGACGTTCACAAATCCGCCTTTCATATCGCCGGATCGGACGCCTCGGGCGTCGTGTGGGCTATCGGCTCAAAGGTCAAGCGCTGGAAAGTCGGCGACGAAGTCGTGGTCCATTGCAATCAGGACGACGGCGACGACGAGGAATGCAACGGCGGCGATCCGATGTTCTCCTCTTCGCAGCGGATTTGGGGCTACGAGACGCCGGACGGTTCCTTCGCGCAGTTCTGCAGGGTCCAGGATCGTCAATTGATGACGCGCCCGAAGCACCTGAGTTGGGAAGAGAGCGCGTCCTATACGCTGACGCTCGCAACCGCCTATCGCATGCTGTTCGGCCACGAACCCCATCGGCTGAAGCCCGGCGACAACGTGCTCGTCTGGGGCGCGTCCGGCGGGCTCGGCGTGTTCGGCGTGCAACTCTGCGCGGCGGCGGGCGCTAATGCGATCGGCGTGATTTCCGACGAATCCAAGCGCGAGTACGTGATGTCTCTCGGCGCGAAAGGCGTCGTCAACCGCAAGGATTTTTCGTGCTGGGGCCAACTGCCCAAGGTCAATTCGCCCGAACACGCCGCCTACATGGCAGGGGCGCGGAAGTTCGGAAAGGCGATCTGGGACGTCACGGGCAAGCGGGACGTCGACACCGTCTTCGAGCATCCGGGCGAGCAGACCTTTCCCGTCTCGTGCTTCGTGGTCAAGCGCGGTGGCATGGTCGTCTTTTGCGCCGGCACGACCGGCTACAACCTGACTTTCGACGCCCGCTTCGTATGGATGCGCCAGAAGCGCATCCAGGGCTCGCATTTCGCCAACTTGAAGCAGGCCTCCGCGGCCAACAAATTCGTTATCGAGCGGCGCATCGACCCCTGCATGTCGGAAGTGTTTCCCTGGAGCGAGATACCGGCGGCGCACACCAAGATGTGGAAAAATCTGCACGCCCCCGGCAACATGGCGGTGCTGGTGAACGCGCCGCGAACTGGGCTGAGGACGTTCGAGGACGTGGTCGAGGCTGCGCGAGGTTAGACAGTTTTTTGCGGCATGCCATGCAATTGGCCGCATTCGTGCGATTTGCCTTTCGAGGCGCAACCCGTTACCCAGCGCGCAATCCGCGCAGAGCCATTCGTTTAGGACGGAGTCCCGGGCGCCTCGACGGATGAGAAAGCGGAGTTCGGCGTGTCGTCCGAAAGCGAGACCTACAAACATCAGGCTGCGGAACGCGCGATGGACTGGGTCCGGCCGGGCATGAGGCTCGGCCTGGGGACCGGAACGACCGCGCGTGCGTTCGTCGATCGGCTCGGCGCGGCCGTGGCTGGCGGTCTCGACGTGATCGGCGTTCCGACGTCCGAAGCGGCGCGGCGCCAAGCCGAGGCGCTCGGCATTCGTTTGACCACGCTCGACGATTGTCCCGAGCTCGATCTGACTGTGGACGGCGCCGACGAATTCGACCCTGTCCTTCGGCTGACCAAGGGCGGCGGCGGGGCGCTGCTTCGCGAAAAGATCGTCGCGGCGTCCTCGAAACAGATGCTGGTGATCGCGGATTCCTCAAAGATGGTCGATCGCCTCGGCGTGTTTCCGCTTCCCGTCGAGGTGGTTCCTTTCGGACTGGAGTCGACCCGTCGGCGGCTGACGCAGGCTTGCGCCGCCCTGGGATTGACCGGTTCGATCGCCTTGCGCCGCAGGGCGAACGAGGCATTCGTCACCGACGGCGGCCACTATATCCTCGATTGCGCTTTCGGCGCGATCGCGGATCCGGTTGGGCTTGCCGCCGCGCTCGCGGCGACGCCGGGAATCGTCGAGCACGGACTTTTCATCGGCTTGGCGACAGCCGCCGTCATTGCCGGCCCCGCTGGGGTCCAGGTCTTGCACCCGGCCGTCTGATAATTCTGAGGAGTTGCAAAATGGCGTTCCGCGCGAGCCCGAGGACGAAAACTCTCTTGGCCGGCCTCTCGGCCCTGATTGTGCTCAGCGCCCCCGTTCGGGCCGCCGAGCCCTCGCCCTCGCCCGCGGCGATCGATGCCGCGAATAAGCTGATTGTCGACCTCGGCCTGAAGCAGTCGCTCGACGTCGTCGTGCCGGCGTTGTTCGGCGAATTCGAGAAAAACGTCCTCGCGACGCGGCCGGAGCTGAAAGAACCCCTGCATCAGGCCCTCGTCGGGCTGGTCCCGGAGTTCAACAAAGGCGAACCCGCCGTGCTCGCCCAGGTCGCGCAGGTGATGGCGACGAAGCTGAGCGAAGCCGATCTCAAGGAAGTGCTCGCGTTCTACGAGAGCCCGACCGGGAAGCGGTACGTCGCGTCCGAACCGGCGTTCATCAACGAGCTCCAGTCCGCGGGAACCGCCTGGCGGCAGAAGCTCGCCAACGACCTATTGGTCCGGGTGCGCGAGGAATTGAAGAATAAGGGCGTCACCTTCTGACGTCGGCGCCGCGGCGCAACAAATGCGGTCGCCGACCGCGTGGGCGCCGCTTGGTTGACACTACGGCCGCGCTCAGCGAGCGCGCCACAATTTCGTGAGCGGCCGGACCAGGCCAGCGAGCGGGAGCGGGAAGCGTCATGAATTTCGACGTGGATCTGTTCGTCATCGGCGCGGGATCCGGGGGCGTGCGCGCCGCCAGGGTCGCCGCCGGCCATGGCGCGAGAGCGATGATCGCCGAGGAATCCCGGATCGGCGGAACCTGCGTCATCCGCGGCTGTGTGCCCAAGAAACTCCTCGTCTACGCCAGCCGTTTCGCGGACGCCTTTCGCGACGCCGAGGGTTTCGGATGGAGCGTGGGCGAGACGCATTTCGAATGGCCGAAGCTCGTCGCCGCCAAGGAGAAGGAGATCACCCGCCTCTCTCAGGCCTATCGCGCGAATCTGGGAAACTCGGGCGTCGAAGTCATCGAACAGCGGGCCGAAGTGATCGGCGCTCATCGGGTGCGGCTCGCCGACGGTCGTGAGATCGTCTCGAGGCACATCCTGGTTGCGACCGGCGCCCGGCCAGAGTTCCTGCCTTTCGTCGAAGGCCTGGAGCACGCGATCACCTCGAATGAGATCTTCGACCTCGCTACGTTTCCGCGCCGGCTGTTGGTGGTGGGAGGCGGCTATATCGCAGTGGAGTTCGCCTCGTTGTT
>DASXYQ010000416.1:0-6195 GCA_036502445.1 Roseiarcus sp.
CCACGCGCTACCTAATCCGGACATATCACTTGCTACCGACAGATCGATCGTGGCTCCCTTGACAGCCCATATCGACTGGGCAAAGCTATGCGCGGCCAATCGCGTTCGCCAATAGGCTGAGCCCTGCAAGCGGCGGCGAACCGCACGATCAGAGAATAAGAAACAACGTCGGCCACGTTGTTTCCGTTTGGGAGGAACAAGAAATGGTCAAGTCGATCCTGGCCGATAGCGCCCTGGCCGTGCCGCGTCGCCGCTTTCTCAAAGGCGCGGCCGCCTTCGGCGTCTTCGCCGCGTTTCCCGCGATCATCCGACGTTCGGCGTTCGCCGCCGGCGCCCCGACGGTCGTCAATTCGATTCGCTCGCTGTCCAATCCCTATCACGCCACCTGGAACAAAGGCGGCGCCGCTTTCGCAAAGTCGGTCGGCGCGGACTATGTGACGCTGGTCACGGAAGGCAACAGCGAGAAGGGGATCGCCGACATCAAGGCGATTCTCGCCAAGACCGGCGGCAATTGCGTCATCAACGTCGATCCGAACGACAGCCCGGACGCGCGTCCCATCGTCCAGGCATGCAAGGACGCCGGCGCCTACGTCGTCACTCAGTGGAACAAGCCCAACGATCTGCATCCCTGGGACTTCAACCCCAACTATGTCGCTCATATTTCCTTCAGCGGCGTTCCCTATGGCAAGGCGATGGCGGAAACGCTGATCAAGGCGATGGGTGGCAAGGGCGGCATCGTCGCGCTCGGCGGTATCGAATCGAACGTGCCAGCGATCGAACGCAAGGCCGGCCTGATGGAAGCGCTCAAGGCCAATCCGGGAGTGCAACTGCTCGACATGCAGGTCGCCAACTGGTCGGCTACCGAGGCGCTGCAAAAGACCAACGCCTGGCTCACCCAGTTCGGCGACAAGATCGGCGGCATCTGGGCGGCCAACGACGACATGGGGCTCGCCGCGGTCGAAGCTTTGCGGGGCGACGGCAAGGCGGGCAAGATTCCCGTCACCGGAATTGATGGAATTCAGCTCGCCGTCGAAGCGATTCTCAAGGGCGAGATGGCCGGCACGGTCGCCTGGGATCCGTTCTGGCAGGGCGGCATGGGCCTGTCGATCGGCTATCACGCCAAGACCGGCGCGTTCGATCCGACGAAAGAGCCGAAGGAACACCGGGAATTCTACGGCAAGGGCGTGATCATCACCGCGGAAAACGCCAAGCCGTTTTACGAAAGCAACGTCAAGTCGGAACCCAAGATCGACTGGAACGACATCTGGGGCCGTGTGAACGGACAGATCCAGTACAACTAGTGCGCCGTTGAAACGGGGGCGCAGGAACTGGGCCAGAGAACGAGCCTGATGCGGAAAGGCCAATCACCCAGGCCCCTCACCTCACCTCTCCCCGCAAGAGGCGGGGAGAGGGGGCGGAGGCCGTGCTGGGTTCACGGCGAACGGCGAACTTGCGGATCTGAAACTTCCGGCCGCGAAACCGGCGCCGACAGTCTCCTCTCCCCGCCTCTTGCGGGGAGAGGTCGGGTGAGGGGCACGGGGGATTGGCCGCCGTGGAAACGACTGCGAACTCCCTCAAATTCAGCGACTCGGGCGACTTGCAAGCGACAGGCGCGGGCGCGCTGCCGTGCTCGCGCGCGCTATGACGGAGGTCGCGGCGCGCGCCATCCGACTGCGCGAACAAGGTCCGTGCGCCGCTCCGATCGACTCGCCGAAAGGTCATGCCTCTGAGCGCATCTGTGCATCTTGCGCCTCCGGCGAGCGCGCCATCCCGGCCAAGGCGGCGCTGGCGCGTGGCGGCGTGGGCGCCGGCGATGGTTCTCGTCCTGTTGTGCGTGATCGTCGCCGGCATCAATCGAAATTTTCTGAGTTTTGGCAATTTCGTGCGGATGAGCCAGGACGCGGCGATCCCGCTCGTCCTCGGCATCGGCGAGACCTTCATCATCCTGATGGGTTCGATCGATCTGTCGGTCGAGGGGGTGCTCACGCTGGCCGCGGTGATCCTGTCGATGACCGTGCTCAACGGGATGAACGACAACGATCTCGGCATCGTCGCGGTGCTTCTGGTGCTGGCCGTAGGCGCTTTCGTCGGACTGGTGAACGGGGTCATTCATGTCCGCCTCAAGGTGCCTTCGTTCATGGCGACGCTGGGAACCTGGTTCATCGGAGTCGGGATCGCCAATGCGCTGTTGGGCGGCATGGCGACGAGGATCAACGACCCCTGGATACGGGGCCTCGCGATCAAGCGCGTGCTCGGCTTTCCCTGGGGAGTCTGGCTGGCTCTCGCCTGCCTCGCGGTCGCCTTCGTCATTCAGAACTTCACCCGCCTCGGCCGTTATGTCTATGCCCTCGGCGGCGGCGAGGAGCTCGCGGCGCTGTCTGGCATTTCGGTGGCGCGGGTGCGCATCGTCACATTCACGCTGGCGGGCGTCTTCTATGCGATCGGCGGCATTCTCGCGGCGGCGCAACTCGGCCTCGGGAATGCGCAGATCGGCAACGGACGCTTGTTCACCACGGTCACCGCGGTGGTCGTCGGGGGAACATCGCTCTCGGGCGGGCAGGGCGGCGTCTTGCAGACCTTCGTCGGCGTGCTCATCGTGTCCGTGCTGTCGAACGGCATGGTGCTGATGGGCGTGCCGCCGAGCGTGCAGATCGGGTTTCAGGGCCTCATGATCATCGGAGCGGTCGCGCTGTCGATAGATCGCGAGCGGATGCGGATCGTCAAATGAACCCGAGCGCGCCCGAGGCGGCGCTTGCGATGGTCGGGATCGACAAGCGCTTTCCCGGCGTCCACGCGTTGAAGGCCGTGTCGATCCAGATCCGACCCGGAGAGGTCGTCGGATTGATCGGCGAGAACGGCGCCGGCAAATCCACGCTGATGAAGATTTTGAGCGGCGTCTATCAGCCCGACGCCGGCCAGATCGTGATCGCGGGAAAACCGACCCGTCTCGAGAACGCCGCTGACGCCAACCGAAAAGGCATCGGCATGGTGTTCCAGGAGCAGTCCCTGCTCACCAATCTGACGGTCGGCGAAAACATCTATCTCGGCGCCGAGGCGCAATTCACGCGTTTCGGCCTTGTCGATTGGCGGGCCCTCTACGCGGCCGCGGCGCGTCAGCTCGAAAAGGTCAAGGTCGACGTCGATCCACGCATGCGCGCCGACGATCTCAGCTTCGCCGCGCGCCAGATGGTGGAGCTCGCCAAGGCCCTGACCCTCGAGGAGCACGCCGCCGGCCATCTCGTGATTCTGCTCGACGAACCGACCTCGGTGCTCGAGCGCGCGGAGATCGACATTCTGTTTGCGCGGGTGCGGGCGCTGAAGTCGCGCGCCTCTTTCGTCTTCGTTTCCCATCGGCTCGACGAGGTGCTGCAGCTCGCCGATCGGATCTATGTCATGAAGGATGGTGCGGTCGTCGCCGAACTGATGACGGCGGAGGCGAACGTCACGATGCTGCATCAGCTCATGGTCGGCAGGACGTTGCAGGCCGACTATTATCGCGAACCCTCGCAGAAGCCGTTCCAGCCGCGGGTGTTGCTCGAAGTCGAAGGCCTTTCGTTCGGCAAGGCCTACCGGGACGTCAGTTTCAAGCTTCGCGCGGGGGAGATCCTCGGGATCGCCGGCGTCATCGGGTCGGGTCGCGAGGAGCTGACGCGAACGCTCGCCGGCTTCGCTCCGCATGACGGCGGCAGGCTCATGATCGCCGACCGCGAGGCGAGGCTGACGACGCCGGCCGAAGCGGTCGATCTCGGCATCGGCTACGTCCCGCGGGAACGGCGCGTCGAAGGTCTTGTGCTGTTTCTGTCGGTTTCGGCGAATATCACCTTGGCGGCGCTCTCCAGCCTGACGCGTTGGGGCCTGATCGACGCGCGCGAGGAACGGCGAAGGGCGGAGAGTTGGGTCGACCGGCTGAAGGTTCGGACGCCGAACATATCCGCGCTCTGCCTCAACCTCTCCGGCGGCAACCAGCAGAAGGTCGTTTTGGCGAAATGGCTCGAGGCCAAGGCCAGGATTCTCGTGCTCGATCACCCGACCCGCGGCCTCGACGTCGGCGCCAAGGAGGAGGTCTATGAGCTCATTCGCGCCATTACCGCCGAAGGCCTCGCGATCGTCCTGACCTCCGACACCCTGGAGGAGACGATCGGCCTCAGCCACAACGTGATCGTCATGCGCGATGGCGCGATCACGCATCGCGTCGAAGCCAACCCCGGCGGCAAGCCGCGGCAGGTCGACCTCATCGGACACATGGTCTAGTGCGAGGCGTCGCTGAGTTTACTCCTCTCCCCGCCTCTTGCGGGGAGAGGCCGGGTGAGGGGCCTGGGCGATTGGCCGGACGGTTCCAACTTGGCGGGGATTTGCCGCGAACATTGAAGTGTCAAGCGGCCGCGCTGCGACGGCGGCCTGCGGCCAATCCCCCGAGCCCCTCACCCGACCTCTCCCCGCGCAGAGAGCGCGGGGAGAGGAGAAGAGGCGCCAACATGCACGACGCGCGGGGCGACGGATGGAGATGAAACCCCGGTTCGCGCTCGGGTCCGACGGCCTGCGCAAATGGCTGCCGCTGGCGACGCTCGCCGCGCTCGTGATCGTCGTCGGCGTCGCTCAGCCGAGCTTTCTGCAACCCGCTTCGCTGCTGGATCTCTTCAGCGACACCGCGGTGCTGTTTACGCTCGCGACCGGCGTCACTTTCGTCATCATGCTCGGCGGCATCGATCTGTCGATTCAGTCCATGGCCTCGTTGGCGAGCGTCATCGTCGCGCTGACCGTCGCCCGTCTCGGCTATGGCTCGTTCGTGTTGGCCATCGCCATTGGCGCGGTCGCCGGTCTGCTCTCCGGGATCGTCCACGTTCGCTTGAAGATCCCTTCGTTCATCGCCACGCTCGCGATGGGCGGCGTCCTTTTCAGCGCGGCGCTGGTGATCTCCAAGGAGCGCTCGATCACGCTGGACGACGCGGGGCGCGCCTATCAGAATTGGATTACCGGCCACGCGCTCGGGGCGCCCAACGTCATTGTCGTCGGCCTCGTCGTGCTGGCGGTCGCCCATATGCTGCAAGCACATACGCGGTTCGGCCGCTACAGCGCCGCGATAGGGGCGGGGGAGCCCGCCGCCTACGCCTCCGGCGTGAAGGTGAGTCGGCAAAAAATCTTCGCCTTTGTGCTTTCGGCGGCGTTTGCCGCCCTCGCGGGGGTCATTCTCGCCGGGCGCCTGGCGAGCGGATCGCCGACCTTGGCGGCCGAACTGCTGCTGCCTTCGATCGCCGCGGTCGTGGTGGGGGGAACCGCGATAACCGGAGGCGTCGGCAGCATCTGGCGCACGCTGGTCGGCGCGCTGATCATTTCCGTCGTGCGCATCGGCATGACGTTTCTCGGCGTGAATATTTTTGCGCAGAACATCGTTTTCGGCGCGGTGCTGATCGGCGCCGTCGCCATCACCATCGATCGGTCGAAGATGCCGATCGTGAAATGAGAAGGAGTAGCGGCGATGGATCTGGGGCTCAAAGACAAGGCGGCGGTGATCACAGGCGGCAGCGTCGGCATTGGACTTGCGGTCGCCAAGGGTCTGGCCGCCGAGGGCGCCCACGTCGCCATCGCCGCGCGCAACGCCGAACGGCTGGAGGCGGCGCGCGCGGAGATCGCAGGCGCTTCCGCTGTTCGGGTCGTCGCCGTCGCCTGCGACGTCGCGACTCCAGAAGGCGCCGCGGAGTTGGTGCGGGCCGCGGAGAAAGAGTTTGGCGGCGCCGATATCCTCGTCAACAACGCCGGCACCGGCAGCAACGAAACGATCATGGACGCCGACGATGCGAAGTGGCAATCCTATTGGGACCTCCACGTCATGGCGGCCGTCCGTCTCGCGCGCGGGTTGGTGCCTTCGATGCGTCGGCGCGGCGGCGGCGTCATCCTCAACAACGCCTCGATCTGCGCGGCCCAACCGCTATGGTACGAGCCGATCTACAATGTCACCAAGGCCGCGCTCGTCATGCTCTCGAAGAACATGGCGACCGAATTCATCAAGGACGGCATCCGGGTCAATGCGATCAACGCCGGGTTCGTGCTGACCCCGGACTGGATCAAGACCGCCAAGCAACTGACGGCGGACAAGGGCGGCGATTGGCAGGGTTACATCGACAATCTCGCCAAGGAAAACGCGCCGATCGGCCGCTTCGCCTCGCCGGAGGAGATCGCGGACTTCGTCGTCTTCCT
>DASXYQ010000417.1:0-4831 GCA_036502445.1 Roseiarcus sp.
GAACTGCAGGCGGAGCCCGACGACGCCGCGACGCCCGCCAGATCGAGGCGCATCAGCAGCATCGCCGCGGCGATCCCGGGAACCGCGAAGCAGGTCGTGTTGGGCAGGCGCGGCGCCCCGGCCCAGAACACGACGGCGTCGGGCGCGGCGCCAAGTATCCGCGCCTCCAGTCGATCGCGCAACCCAGCCAGCCGGGCCGCTTCGCCCTCGACCTCGGCCCGGGCTGTCCGCGCCGCCGCGCCGAAGCCGGATATGCCGGCGACGTTTTCGGTGCCGGCGCGCGCTCCACGCTCCTGGCCGCCGCCGCGCAGCATCGGCGAGCCGATATTCAGCTCGGGGCGCGTCGGGATCAACGCCCCCACGCCCTTCGGTCCGCCGAACTTGTGGGCCGACAGGATGATGAAATCCGCGCCCAGCGTCGCCTCGTCGAGCGAGGTTCGCCCGGCGAGTTGCACCGCGTCGCAGATGACGATCCCGCCCCGCGTATGAACCAGGGCCGCCGCCTCGGCGACGGGTTGCACGACCCCGGTCTCGTTGTTGGCCCCCTGCAGCGCCAGCATCGCGGGGCCATCCGAATCGAGCGCGGCCTGCAGCGCGGCAAGATCGATCCGGCCGTCCGCGCCCAACGGCGCCAGCGTCGCGGCCTCCGGCGGGAAGCGATGCCCCGCGAGCACGCAAGAATGCTCGCCCGCGCCGGCGATCAGCCGGACCGCCTTCCCGATCGGGGTCAGCGCGAGATTGGCGGCCTCCGTCCCGCCCGACGTGAAGACGATTCCGCGCGGCGCGACGCCCGCGAGCTCTGCGACCGCGCGCCGCGCTTCCTCGATGGTCGCGCGCGCGGCGCGGCCCTCGGCGTGGATCGAGGAGGGATTGCCGGCGAGGTCGAACGCCGCGGCGATCGCCGTGCGGGCCTCGGCGCGCAGAGGCGCAGTCGCATTGTAGTCGAGATAGGCGCGCTCGCGCCGCGGGGACGCCATGGGAACCGCAAACCTTTTGGCCGACATGCGTACGGCGCGAGAATATTGCTTTTTATCCTTGCAATCGCAGGGGCTCTACGTGCTATGAGGCCCGACCCGCGCCTCGCCCGAGCTTATCGACAGATACGCATGAGCCCCGTCCGCCGCAAGCCGTCGCGACCCGAGAGGTCGCTTCGGGCGAGGCGGACCGCTCGAGGGCGCCGGTGGCGTACAACCGCCTCGGCGCCCGGACCGGCGCCGCACGAGAGTTTCTGGAGGCGCAATGCCCGAAGTGTTTTTCAATGGCCCCGCCGGTCGCCTGGAGGGGCGTTTTCATGCCGCCAAACAGCGCGGCGCGCCGATCGCGGTGATATTGCATCCGCACCCGCAGTTCGGCGGCACGATGAACAACCAGATCGTCTACAACGCCTATTATTCCTTCGCCGAGCGCGGCTTCTCCGTGCTTCGCTTCAATTTTCGCGGCGTCGGCCGCTCGCAGGGCGCTTTCGATCACGGTCAGGGCGAATTGTCGGACGCGGCGTCCGCGCTCGATTGGGCGCAATCGATCAATCCGGAAGCGCGCGCGTGCTGGATCGCAGGCGTTTCGTTCGGGTCCTGGATCGGCATGCAGCTCCTGATGCGCCGGCCCGAGATCGAGGGCTTCATCTCGATCGCGCCGCCGGCCAACCGTTTCGACTTCAGCTTCCTGGCGCCCTGCCCTTCCTCGGGCCTGTTCGTGCATGGCGACAAGGATCGGGTCGCGCCGCTGAAGGAAGTGCTGGCGCTGATCGAGAAGCTGAAGACGCAGAAGGGCATCGCGATCGAGCATGCGGTGATCGCCAACGCCAACCATTTCTTCGAGGACTGCATCGAGGATTTGAACGAGACGGTTGGCGCCTATCTCGACAAGCGGCTCGGCATGCCGCGTCATGCGCCCCCGCCCGTGCGCAAGGATCGAACCAAGCCCGCGACCGCCGCCGCGAAGGGATAGGTCGTGTCGGTGATCACGACGACGGCCGAATTGCGGGCCGCCTGCGCCCGGATGGCGCATCACCCCTATGTCACGGTCGACACGGAATTTCATCGCGAGACGACTTTCTGGCCCATTCTCTGCCTGGTGCAGCTGGCGGTCGACGACGAGGCGCTGGCGATCGATGCGCTGGCGCCCGAGATCGACCTGAGGCCGCTGTTCGCGCTGATGGCGGACCCGCATGTCCTGAAGGTTTTCCACGCGGCGCGCCAGGACGTCGAAATTTTCTGGAAACTTGCGGGCGTCGTGCCGAGCCCTATGTTCGACACCCAGGTCGCCGCCATGGTCTGCGGTTATGGCGAACAGGTTTCCTACAGCGAGCTCGTGCAATCGATCTGCCATACGCCGGTCGACAAATCCTCGCGTTTCACCGATTGGGTTCGCCGGCCGCTCGCCAAGGCGCAGATCGACTACGCGATCGGCGACGTCACGTACTTGCGCGAAATCTATCGCACGCTACTGGCGAAGCTGAAGGCGACGGAACGGCTGGCCTGGCTGGAGGACGAAATGCGCGTCCTCACGTCCGCCTCGACCTACGAGCAGCATCCCGAGCGCGCTTGGGAACGGTTCAAGAACCGCGCGCGCAAGCCGCGCGACTTGGCCGTGCTGATGGAAGTCGCGGCTTGGCGCGAGAGCGAGGCGCAAGCGCGCGACGTGCCGCGCTCGCGCGTGCTGAAGGACGATATCTTGATCGAGGTCGCGCTCGCCGCGCCGCGCACGCAGGAAGCGCTCGGCAATCTGCGCGCGTTTCCGCGGGGAATGGAGCGTTCGCGCGCCGGCGAGGAAATTCTCGCAGCGGTCGAGCGCGGGCTCGCGCGCGACCCCAAGACTTTGCCCAAGCTCGAGCGGGAGCGTCGCGGAGTCCCGGGCTCCGCCGCGACGGTCGAATTGCTGAAGGTGCTGCTGCGCCAGATCAGCGACGAAAGCGGCGTGGCGGGCAAGATGATCGCGACCGTCGACGACCTCGAGGCGATCGCCGGCAACGACAAGGCCGACGTGCCGGCTCTTCATGGCTGGCGCCGCAAGCTGTTCGGCGCGCGTGCGCTCGAACTCAAACAGGGAAGGCTGGCCTTGACGGTGGAGAAAGGCAAGGTCGTCGCGCTGGAATGGCGCGAGGGGGACCGGGCCGCGGCGGGGTGACGACATCCAGCGACGGCAAGGCCCGGCGGCGCTCGGGTCTCGACGGGCCTGCCGAAGCAGAAACGGCCTCTCGTGGATGCAGACGACAATCGGCGTGTACGAAATTCAGTCTAAATAACAGACATTTACAAAATTAAGTGCCAGACGCACGAGATTTTATTTCTAATAAGCAGAATTAATGCTAGCCTCCGATCATGGGATATTCGTCAATTCGAAAACTTCGACAGGAGCCCTGCGACGACCGGGTGGATCCTGCGTGGTCGACGCTCGGAAAGCGAGGCGCTCTACGACGGCCGCGCTCGGCGAGCGCGGCTACCTCAATCCGGCCAGAACTTCTCGTCGATCGTTTGCTCGAACGCCCATGGGCAGGCGACGGGGAATGCGCCGTCGTCGGGGCCGGTCTCCTCGACGGCGGACCGGCGGGCGTTGCGGAAGGCGGAGACGATCGTCTCGGGCAATTTGTCTTTCAGGCTGGGATTGTCGTCGAGGTGCTCGCGCAATTGGGCTCGGGCGAACGTGATCGCTTCTTTCCAGGAGGGACCTCGCTTTCTCGGCTGGAATCGCGCTTTCAGGAGAAGCGTGAGCAACGCCGTCAGGCGGCTCACGAATTCGCGCTTTTCGGTGCGGCCGAGCCTTTCGAGCTCCTCGGCGATGTTCTCGACGTCCGCCCGCGATACTTCGCCAGCGCGCAGCAGCGCGGCCTGCTCGGTGGCCCAGGCGTAGAAGTCGCGATCGTATTTTGCGTTCGGCATACCGGCCTCTCATTACGTGCCGAAACCGACGCGATGGGCGCCCGCGCCCGTTGTCGCGTCGGACATCGGCTACCTCGCGCCGAGCCCAGCATAGAGGATCGCGCGCGGTCGCAAAGGCATAAATCGACCGAAGCCGACAACCTGCGCCGTCGAATTCACCGGCGAGCCATCCCCACCGCGAGGCCGCGCGCCTGGCTTGGCGATCCCCTATCAGCTCGGCGATCGATCCGCAGTTCTCTCTTGGTCATTCGTTGCCGTTTACCCATTTCGACGCAGGCGATCCGGCGGGTGCGATTGGCTGTAGTCCCGCCCCGCCTACTACCTCGCGAAAAGCGGCCAATCCTTCCACTCTCGCGAAAACTGGACAATCCCATTGTCACGACATGTGGCAATCCGACCGCACCGCTCCGACGCGACTGCATCATACTCAGGGGCGACGGCATGATGCACAAGTATGACCTCGCGGACCCAAAGGGGAATGGCGGAGCAGCAAACGGGTTCCAATATGAATTCCCAACGGGACAGGCGTTACCGGAGCCCGCCTTGATTCTGATTTCCGATCCGAGCGTCCCATGGAGGCAACAGTGTCGAACGCCGAAGCTTACGCCCTAGAGGCAAGACGAGTGTCAGGTGATCTTGCGAGGACTGTCGTGCGCAAGCCGGCTTTTCTGCAATGGCTGTCCATCGTCGTGGCGATCGGAATCGCCGCTTTTTTCGCGACCTATTTCGGTCTGGTCGCGCGCATTTGGCATGACGATTCCAGTCACATGTCTTCCTTGATCGCGGCGCTCGTCGTTGGAACTGCGGCATACATCGGCTGGCTGTGTTGGCGCGTCCCCGACGACGGCTTGCGTGGCGGCCGGCTCGCCGAGGTCGTGGAGATCGAAGACGCGTCCGAGTGGGGTGGAATCGCCGCGGACCTCTGTCCCGCTATCGGCCTCGCGGGAACGATT
>DASXYQ010000418.1:0-1645 GCA_036502445.1 Roseiarcus sp.
CGCCGAAGGGAACTCATCACGAGACGGTGAAAAACGCCCTCATCGACCGATGGGTTCGAGCGCGCCCTGACTCTTGCCGGCTCGCCGCTGAGACGACGTTTCGCCTTTCACTTGACAGCTATCTCGAACCCGATCTGGTCATATTTCCGCGCGAACCTGGGCTGAAGGGCCTCTCACAGTCGAACGTGCTGCTCGTTGTCGAGATCGCCGACTCCTCGAAGCGTTACGACATGGGCCGGAAGGCGAAGCTCTACTCCGCCTTCGGGGTGCGCGAGCTATGGGTGATCGATGCCGTCAAATTGACCATCCGCGTATTCCGAGAGCCGACCGCCGACGGCTACGGCGAGACGCTGGATTTTGGCGCGGCGGACTTGGTTGTTCCGCTCTTCGCGTCGGGCGAGTTCGCGCTGCGGCTGGACGAACTGGAGCCACCGTAGGGTCCGTTCACGGAACGGCGCCACGCCCGAAACTCGCAGACACGCTGAACCGCTTGGCCGGCGCGGCGCCTCGCGACAGGTGGTCGCCGGAAAGGCCGCCCCTTGGCGGCCCGGGCCATCCCTATGCTATCGATCGCAGCGAAATCCAACAGGGGAGGGCCGCCATGGCCGCCATCAATTCCGTCGCCGATCTCACCTTGGAGGGCGACGTCGCGGTGCTCACCATCGATTCCCCGCCGGTGAACGCGCTCTCGGCCGCGGTGCGCGACGGTTTGCGCGATGGGATGCGACAGGCCGCCGCCGATCCCGCCGCCAAGGCGATCGTATTGACCTGCGCGGGGCGCACCTTCATCGCCGGCGCCGACATCGCCGAATTCGGCAAGCCGTCCAAAGGCGCCACGCTGCCGGAATTGCAAGGCGCGATCGAGGGCGCGCCGAAGCCGGTCATCGCCGCGATCCACGGCACGGCGCTGGGCGGCGGTTTCGAGGTGGCGTTGTTCTGCCATTATCGCGTCGCGGTTCCCTCGGCCAAACTGGGCCTGCCCGAAATCAAGCTCGGCCTCATTCCCGGCGCGGGCGGCACGCAGCGTCTGCCGCGCCTGATCGGCCCGGAGGCGGCGCTCGAAGTAATCCTCTCGGGGACCCCGTTCGGCGCGAAGCAGGCGGCGGCGTGGGGCGTAGTCGACACGCTGGTCGAGGAGGGTGCTTTGCGCAAAGGCGCGATCGCTTTCGCCCGGCGGGCCATCGATGAGAAAATGCCGTTGCGGCGGGTGCGCGATCTCGAAGACAAGATCGCGCCCGCGCGCGGCAAGCCGGAAATCTTCGAGGCGATCCGCAACGCGAATGCCCGCAAATTTCGCGGCTTCGAGGCCTGGGAAAAGGCGATCGACGCGGTGCGCGATGCCGTCGAACTGCCGTTCGACGAGGGCATGGCGCGCGAGCGGGCGAGCTTTCTGCAGCTCCTCTCGACCACCCAATCGAAGGCGCAGCGCTACGTCTTCTTCGCCGAGCGGCAGGTCTGGAAGATCGCCGACGTGCCTGACGACACCCCGACGCTGCCGGTCCAAAAGGTCGGCGTGATCGGCGCGGGCACGATGGGCGGCGGCATCTCGATGAATTTCCTCAGCGCGGGAATTCCCGTGACGATCGTCGAGACCCAACGGGCCGCGCTCGACCGCGGCCTCGGCGTGATCCGCAAGAACTATGAG
>DASXYQ010000419.1:0-8269 GCA_036502445.1 Roseiarcus sp.
GACGGATAGATCGGCCGCGGAGAGCTCGGCCACGACCCGGCCTCGATCGAACACCAAGGCGCGATGGCAGACCTTGGCCACTTCCTCGAAATCGGTGGAAACGATCAGGATCGCGGCGCCGGCCTGCAGCGCGACGTCGAACAGGCGGTAGATGTCAGCCTTCGCGCCCACGTCGACGCCGGCAGTCGGGTCTTCGAAGACGTAGAGCTTGGCCGCCAGATGCAGCCAGCGTCCGACGACGACCTTCTGCTGATTGCCGCCCGACAGCAGCTCGATCGCGAGACTGGGATCGTTCGGCCGCAACCCGACCGCGGCGCCCAGCTTGCGCGCCGCGCGGGACTCGCGTCGGGGCCCGAGCAGCGAGAACAGGCCCCGTCCCGCCGCCACCGGATTGAGAAACAGATTCTCGCGCACGGTGAGGTTCGGCATGATCGATTCGCCGACGCGGTCGGCGCAGACCAGATTGAGGCCGAACGCCATCGCCTCGCGCGGGTCGCGAGCCGAGATGGCCTGGCCATCGAGCACAATGCGGCCGCCGGTCGTCGGGATCACCCCGAACAGCGCCCGGCCGATCGCTTCTTGTCCCGCGCCGCGCAGCCCGACGAATCCGACGATTTCTCCGGCGTGCAGGCGGCAATCCACCGGTCCAACGGCGTCGATCACGAGGGATTCGAGCTCTAGCCTCGGCGCTCCCTGACGTTCGGCCGGCCGGCGAAAGATCTGCGACGGCTCGCGGCCGACGATCAGCAGAATCGTTTCGTCCGGTGTCGTCTGTTTGACGACGCGCTCGCCCGCGACCCGGCCGTCGCGCAGCACGACCATCCGGTCGGCGATTTCGAACACCTCGTCCAGCCGATGCGAAACGTAGATCATGCCGACGCCGCGATCGCGCAAGCGCCGCAACGCGGTGAACAACCGCACGACTTCGTCCGCCGGCAGGCTCGCAGTCGGCTCATCGAGCACCAGCACCTCGGCGTCGGCCGCCAGGGCGCGGGCGATCGCCACCAGCGACTTCTCAGTGCGCCCGAGGCTCTGAATCCGCACGTCCGGATCGATGTCGGCGCCGAGCTTTTCCAGCGCGACTCGGGCGCGAGCGCGCGCAGCCTTGATGTCGATCAAGCCGCCAGCTCTCGGATAGCCCAGCGTCAGGCAGATGTTCTCGGCGACGGTCATCCAGTCGATCAGGCCGAGGTCCTGGTGAATGAAGGCGATCGGCAAGCGTCGCAGCGTCCCTGTCGAGTCCGCGCCGCGATAGCTGATCTCGCCCTTGTCCAGAGAGTAGACGCCGGCGAGAATTTTGATCAGCGTCGATTTCCCCGCGCCGTTCTCCCCTAAAAGCGCGACAATCTCTCCGGACTCGAGACGCATGCCGACATCGTCGAGCGCCTGGGTGCCGCCGAACGACTTCGACACACCGCGCACGACGAGCAACTCGACCCCGCGCATCGCGGCGTCGGCGCTCCCTTCGGCGGCCTCGAGGCTCGGGCCCGCGGCGTCCATCGACGTATCCTTCCCATGGGCTCGTTCGCCCCCAAACCCGCGCTCGAGCGGATCAGCTTCGGACGAAGACCGCCCTTCGCGGTCGATTTGTGGCGCCGCCTCGGCGGCGATGCAACATCTTCGAAAGACCGGCGGGCCGACCACGAGCTTGCGCCCATTGTTGAACTGGCGTAGGAAAATTCAGTCAGCCTGTCAATCTGATATTGGCGACCGCCTCGATCGAAATGAAAATTAAGCGACGCCCAGAAACAACTGGATCATGGCCGCCGCCGTCCGTCATGCCGGGCATTCAGGCCGCGCCTTCAGTGACTATTCCTCCCATGTCGGCCTTGGATGCGCGGGTCAAGCCCGCGCATGACGGACCTGAAAGCGAAGCGCCGGCAGTTGGTCATCGCCACACGCCGTCAAAATCTGTCAGTCAAATTCACCGGATCGGTCTCGGGAGCGCGGACTCGGAACCGCTGCCGCAACCGCCGCGTCTCGGAGATCATCTGTCCAGCCGGATTTCGGATTTGATCGATCGCGGCGAATTCGGGGACGAGGGCAGATTGCCCTCGGAACTCGCGCTGGCGGATCGGTTCGGCGTTTCCCGTCCGGTCGTCCGGGAAGCGCTGTCGCGACTGCGTTCCCGGGGGGTCATCGTCTCGCGCAAAGGTTCGGGGAGCTACATCCAGAAGCTGCGGACGCCGCTCGGCGCGCCGGGCTTCTGGCCGATCGACAGTCTCGCCGCGGTCAGGAAGTGCTTCGAATTCCGGACCGGCGTGGAGGGCGAGGCGGCCTTCTTCGCCGCGCAAAACCATGCGCCGGAGACGCTCGACGCTATCCGCCAAGCTCTGGAGAGGATGGAGGCGGCTGCCACGGACGGCGCCGTCGCCACCAGGGCGGATCTCGAGTTTCATCTCGCGGTCGCCCGCGCTTCCGGCAACGAGTATTTCGAGGCGGTGTTGCAGTCGATGCGAACGCCGATCGAATTCGCGATCAATCTCGCGCGCAGCCTGACGCTGACGCGGCCGCTCGAGCACCTGCGCATCGTGCAGACCGAACACGTTGTGCTGTTCCAGGCCATCGAGGCGCGCGACAAGGACGCCGCACGCGCCGCGATGCGCAGGCACATCGAAAACACCTGCAAGCGCGTCTTCGAGGGGCCGGGCGGCGGCACGCGGACGACGGAGTTCGAGGGGGTCGGACGGGTTTGAGGGGTCGGCTCGCTACCAAAACCCATAAAAAGGGTATGGAATTAATATATTTACAATGTCCTCTGTCGTCAGGTGCTGTGCGCCGCATATTCCCCGCATTTTCGCCTTAGCGCTTAAAAAAGCCCGCGAGCGTGGCGTTACCTTCGGGCAATCCTAGGTGCGGACCCCGCAACCTTCGCACCGGATTCGATTCAGTGATCGCCACGCTCCAGCGGGGAGGCATTGATGAATGTCGATCGGCACGCTCGCGCCCTCTTGTTCATGGGAATTCTGCCGGCTCTCGGCCTGTCGATCCTAGTCGTGCGTTTCGCTGTGTGAAAACGGAGGCGAATATGGCGCTAGTTTTCGACAGGCAGTTTCACGCTCCTTTGAGGTGGCGTGAGATCACCTTTTTGGCCGTGTCAAAGTCACTTTGGGATGAGTACCGCAAGTACCGGGATCAGGAGACGAAATACGAAGATCACGGCCGCGAAGCCGAGGATCATGGGCTCGAGGCTATGGCCCATTGGCGCCATCCGAAGCCATCGCCATACGTGCGTCACGGCGGGCGTCGTCATCTTTTGGACGACAACCCCTGCTCTGGTTGATCTGGTCTCCCCCCCGCCTTCCCGGCCTCGCCATCGCGGCTAGGCCCTCGCATTCCGACGCGAGGCCGTCGGGCCGAGTCTGCGCGGCTTGCCGCAGGAATTGCGTGATCTGAACCATCTTCCCACCGCCTATTCCGCGCAGCCGCCCATCGTGACAGCAGCGACCAGAGCGCGTCAATCCGGGACACGATCGCCGGATGTCGCGCCGCCGTGGCGGGGGAACGTCGACATTGAGAACGCCGGCCACGGCGCTAGCCGATGGCGCCGGCGGGCCTCAGGCCTCCGATATCGAGGCCGCGCCAGTTCAGCAGACGCGGCGCGACGAAGCGGGCGAATTCCGCCCTCTCGAACGCGCTCATCGGCAGGAACTTCGCGATCAGCGCCGCGATCATGACTTCCGCCGCCCGGCCCGCGCCGTCGTCGGCCTTGACCGCGAGACCCAGGCCCAACTCGGGCAACGCGGCGCAGAACGCGCCTTCCGCGCCGGTCTTGGTGAAAGCGCGGGCGCCCAGCAGCTTCATGACCTCGGTGTCGAAGCGCCCTGCTCCCGCAACCATGAACGGATGAGCGGCGACGGCGGCGCGGATGCGGCGCGCAGCGGCCTGTCGGGCGGCGCCGAGGCCCTGCCCCGTCCCGAACCGCGCGAAGCCGCGCGCGAGCGCCAGCAGCGGGATCGCGTAGGTGGGGATGGAACAGCCGTCGATCCCGCGCCGGCTCTCATCCAGTCTTTCCCCGACGACATCCTCGATCGCCGCCTTGACCTCGCGTTGCACGAGATGCTCCGGCGTCTCGTAGCCGGCGAGGTCGACGCCGCTAGCGCAGGCGACGCAGACGAAACCCGCATGTTTGCCCGAGCAATTGTTGTGCAGCGCCGTCGGCGCGCCGCCCGAGCGCGCGAGCGCCCGCGCCGCCTCGCCGCCCAACGGCCAGTGCGCGCCGCAGGCGAGAACGGAAACGTCCGTCCCCGCCTTGGCGAGCATCGCGCTGGCGAGCGAGACGTGGGCCGGCTCGCCCGAATGGGAGGCGCAGCTCAGCGCGATCGCTTCGGCGCCGAGGCCATACCTGTCCGCGCCCCCGGCCTCGATCAGTGGCAGCGCCTGCAACGCCTTGACCGCGGAGCGCGGAAACACCGGCCGCTCGATGTCGCCGAACGCGAAGACCACACGCCCGTCGGCGTCGGCGACCGCCCCCGCCCCGCGATGAAACGATTCGACGCGCGAGCCGCGGCTGACTTCGACGGCGACGGGGTTGTCCATGTCAGTTCCAAACCGGCGCGGAGCCGACAAAGAGGTTGTGTAAGTCCAACGTAGGCGGTGCGCCG
Source organism: Roseiarcus sp. (assembly GCA_036502445.1). Lineage (GTDB taxonomy): Bacteria > Pseudomonadota > Alphaproteobacteria > Rhizobiales > Beijerinckiaceae > Roseiarcus. Next base: position 4,605 of record DASXYQ010000419.1, read on the forward strand.
CCCCCGCGCAATTTCCGGTCACCGACGAACCTGGGACCTGACCGCCCGATCAATTCCCTCCACAGACGGCGGCGACGCTCCGCCGAGGGTGCGTTGCTTTGGCGCCGAAAACGTGGGAACTTCTGGGCGCCCGCGACGCTTAAGGAGCGCAGCTCCCCAGGAGATTTTCGATGCGCACTCGCGTCATCCATCTCATCAATCCGAAAACCGATTCGCTGACGACTCGCCCGATTTACTTGAATCGAGCGCTTTACTCCCCGCTCGCCGGTTTGCTCGCCGTCGCCGCAGCCATTCCCCGCGACCAGTACGAAGTAGTGCTGACCGACGAGAACATCGAGACGATCGACTTCGATTTGCAGACGGATCTGGTGGGGATTTCCGCGATGACGAGTTACGTCAACCGCGGCTATGAAATCGCCGACCAGTTCCGCGCCAAGGGCGTGCCGGTCGTCATGGGCGGCGTGCATCCGAGCTTCATGCCGCAGGAAGCGCTGAAGCATGCCGACGCCGTGGTGATCGGCGAAGTCGAGCTGGTGATCGACAAGCTGCTCGACGATCTCAGGCACGGCTCGATGCGGGGAACCTACAAGTCGAAGACGCTGCACCCGATGGTCGGGATGGCCATGCCGCGGTACGATCTCCTCAAGAAGCACCGCTATGTGAACAAGACGTTCGTCCAGACCTCGCGCGGCTGCCATCAAGGCTGCACCTTCTGCGCCGAACCGCTGATGAACGGACTGAAGTTCCGCTATCGGCCGGTCGACGAAGTGATCGACGAGATGGAAAATTGCGGTTCGCGCACGATCTCGATCAACGACGCCGACTTTTTCGGCACGCCCGAGCGTCCCAAGGAAGTCATGCGCGCGCTCAAGGGACGCGGCATCCAGTGGCAGGCCGGCGTCACCTCCAAGCTGGCGCAGGACGACCGCATGCTCGAACTCGCCGCCGAGAGCGGCTGCACGATGTTGAGCATCGGGTTCGAGTCGATCTCGCGCTCGACGCTCCAGAGCGTCCACAAGCATGTCAACCGGCCGGAGACCTTCGCCGCGCTGGTGGAGAAGGTGCATTCCTACGGCATCATGGTGTTCGGCCTGTTCATGTTCGGCTTCGACGGCGACGATACGTCGGTTTTCGACAATACTGTCGACTTCAACATCAAGGCGGGCTACGACGCCTGCGCCTATTCGGCGCTCACCCCCTACCCCGGCACCCTCACCTGGTACGAAATGAAGCGGGAGAACCGCATCGTTTCCTTCGACTGGACGATGTACGACCAGGGTCACGTGGTCTACCTGCCGGCGCAGTTGGAGCCGGACGAACTGCGCATCGGCCTCGACCGCGCCTACATGAATTTCTATTCGGCAGCTTCGATCGCGAAGCGGTTTCCGTGGCGCGGTAGACGCAATCGCGCGCAATGGGCGATCTACAACGCCTTCATGCGCAGAGCGTCGCGCACCGAAAACATCGAGTCGATCGCCCCAGCGACGGCTCTGCCCGAAACCGCGCCGATGCCGCCGATCCTGCCCATCAAGCGCGAATGGCGCGCGGCCGTGCTCGAGGCCGCCGAGGGTCCCGGCCCGCACATGAGCTGAAAGGGGATTCCCTCTCCCCGTTCTTCACGGGGAGGGGACTCCCGTCATTGCGAGCATAGCGAAGCAATCCATCGCTCCACGCGAGATGGTCGGACGAAGAGTTCCGCGTTGCCGTCGCAGCCATGATGCGTGATTTTCGATCATGCCCCGGTTCCCCGATGGCCCGCTCCTGAGCGGCTTGCCGCGAATTAAATTCACGGTCCGCTGACGGGCATAATTCCCTGCTGGCAGGGAAAAAAGCAGGGAATTTCGCGCAATCGGCTGCTTTTTGCGAGAATCCGTCTCGAAAACGTCTGCGTACTCAGCTGTTTGCGAACGAATTCCCTACTCGGCGAGCAGGGAATTATTTTGCGCGTGCAGGGAATTAATTCCGGCTTTTGGCCCGGAGCAGGGAATTTCGCGCAATCGCCCCGATTCATCCGGCGCCGTCAAAGAGCGCCCCGGTAGCGGATAAAAAATGATCAACAACTTGGATGGCGGGGACAAGCCCAGGGACAAGCCCGGCCATGACGGCTGGGGCGGCGGATGTACCCGTTTCATTCAAGGGGACCGGCCGGAGGGCGGTGCGGAACTCGCAATGACGTTTGTTCGCCGCCGCCTCGGGTTCGACGCGAAGTCGATGCGGCGCCTCCATCGACGAGGTCCTGCGGCGCGGCCGCGGTCCGGGCCTCCCACTCGGGCCGAAGCAACGCCATCAGCGTCAGATCCCGCCGTCGCCCGTCCGTGCCGAGATAGGCCTCGCGCAACACGCCGTCGCGGGTGAAGCCCAGCTTTTCGTAAGTGCGTTGCGCTCTCGCGTTGCTGTCGAAAGTGCTGAGCCAGAAGCGGTGCGCGGCGGTCTCCCGGAACGCCCAGTTCGCGAGCGCAGTCATGAACGCGAAGCCGACGCCGGCGCCGGGCTCGAAGACGGCGATCCGCTTGAGATAGAGATTGCCGTAGGGATCCTCGAGATCGCGCAGGATCGCGAAAGCGACGACCGCGTCTCGAGCGTCGAGGCCGACGAAATACGCGTATTCGGAGGAGGCCAGCATCGTCTCGTGCTCGGCGACGCTGGAGCGGCTGATGAGGGATTCGAAACCCGGCCGGCGCTCGATCGCCATGATCGCCGCGACGTCGGCCCCGGAGGCGCGGCGTAATCTCACTTCAGGGCTCATCGCCGAGGTAGGACTCCGAGACGGCGAACGAGAATGCGCCCGCGTCCGAATTCGTCGTTGCGCACGGAAGGGCGATTGTCTATACCGCGCGCACTCGCCGCCCTTCACAGGGTCTTGCGAAATCGGGCGCTTAGCTCAGCGGTAGAGCACTTCCTTGACATGGAAGGGGTCAGAGGTTCAATCCCTCTAGCGCCCACCAGCTCAAACCCGCTGAAATCATTTGCTAAGCATCGCTTTGTTGGCGAGGGCGATCAAGGTTGCGACAAGCCCGCGCGCGTCGAATCCCTTGGGACCGCGAACGGAGCGCAAAGTGGCGTCTCCCTCTTTCAGCCGCTCTCGAACCTCGCGCCCGTCCGGGTCGACAATTCGCGCATAGCGATTAGGTGGGCGACTCGTCGCCATTGCGCCGCCGTGCGGCCCCGAAACGGCGTGCCGTCACCCAAGAGTGCTTTGAGTTCGCATTGGGACGCCGCGAAATATGCTGCGTGGTCGCTGCCATACTCGAGAACAAGTGCGTCGGCGTCGGCTTGCACAAGTCGTGATTCTTGCCGGCGACGGCGGAACCTCCCTAGAGCGTCTGACAAGGTCCCCATGGGCGCAACCTCAGCGGTCATCGCTGCCAACTCGTTGGACCCGCACAAAGTTCCGAATAAATGTACGTTACCGCACATAACATGCGCGCGTGCGACAAAAAAGGCCCCGCGACTTACGCCGGCGGGGCTCTGTGGGCGCGAGAGTATTCGGACCTGTGGGCGGTCAGATAATGGGTGCCCACGGGCCGAACCACGGGAGCCCCGGGCGATGCCAACCGGAACCGGAACCGTAACCGTAGACCCACGGGCGGCGCCAGCCCCCGCCGCCCCGGTGGCGAACCCGTACCTGCTCAATATTCGAAGCCGAGGTGGGCTTGTCGAGCGAG
>DASXYQ010000420.1:0-4268 GCA_036502445.1 Roseiarcus sp.
GAGGCGGGCGGCGGTGAAATCCGGGCCGAGCGGTTCGATGCCCATTTCGGCGAACAGCGGATGCGCTTCCAGCGCGGCCGTAGCCGCGAGCGTCATGTAGCCGAAGCGGCGGGGGTCGTTGTAGACGACGCTCGTGCCGCCCGCGAAGCCGAAGGCGACATGGTCGTGGGCGGGCGCCTTCGAGCGCGGGTGGTGAAATTCACCGACGAGCTCGCCCTCGATGCGGAACGAGCCGGACATGCCCAGATGCATCACCAGCGTCTCGCCGGAATCGAGCTCGCCGAGCAGATATTTCGCCCGCCGCCTCAGCGCGACAATCGTCCGGCCGGTCAACCGCTCGACAAATCCTTCCGGAAACGGAAAGCGCAGGTCCGGCCGGCGCATCTCGACGCGGTCGATCCGCGCCCCGACCATCGTCGGCGCCAACCCGCGTCGCACCGTCTCGACCTCGGGCAGTTCAGGCATCGGGGTGATCCCTGATGACGGCGAGGAACGCGGCGCCGTATTTCTGCAGCTTGGCGGCGCCGACGCCGTGAATGGTGGAGAGATCGTCGGTCGTGCGCGGCCGCTCCTTCGCCATCTCGATCAGCGTGCGGTCGGGAAAGATCACATAGGCCGGCTGGTTCTGCGCGCGCGCCATCGCCCCGCGCAAGGCTTTCAGCGCCCCGAGCAGATCGCCGTCCGCTTCGCCGGGCGCGGGCGCCAAGCGCTTGTCACGTCGCGGCCGCGGGCTGAAGACGTCCTCGCGAAGCGCGAACGGCGCCTCGCCGCGCAGCACGCGGCGGCCCTCCTCGGTGACGACGAGCCGGTCGCGATCCTCGCGGTCGCGGTTCAACAGCTTGGCCGACAGCAATTGCCGGAGCACGCCGCGCCAGTCCGCGGGCGCGCGATCCCGCCCAACGCCGAAGGTCTTCAGCTGGTCGTGGCCGTGGCGCGTCACCGCCTCCGTCGCCTCGCCCGCGAGGATGTTGGCGAGATGCCCGAAGAAGAACCGCCCGGAGGTTCGCAACACCGCCGACAGCGCCTTTTGCGCGTCGATGCGCCCGTCGACGATGCGCACCGCGCCCTTGCAGACGTCGCAAGGCCCGCAAGCGCTGGATTCTTCGCCGAACATGCCGAGCAGCACCTGCCGGCGGCAGCGCGCGCTCTCGCACAGCGCGACGAGGTCGTCGAGCTTGGAGGCCTCTATGCGCTTGCGCTCTTCGGGCGAGTTGCTCTCGGCGATCTGCCGGCGGCGCAGCTCGATGTCGCCGGCGCCGTAGAGCGTGAACGTGTCGGCGAGCAGACCGTCGCGGCCGGCGCGGCCGATCTCCTGGTAGTAGGCTTCGATCGAGGACGGCATGTCGGCATGAAAGACGAACCGCACGTCGGGCTTGTCGACGCCCATGCCGAAGGCGATCGTCGCGCACATCACGACGCCGTCCTCCTGCAGGAAGGCATCCTGGTTGTGCGAGCGCACGTTGTGTTCCAGGCCCGCATGATACGGCAGCGCGCGCCGGCCTTTGACCGAGAACTCCAGCGCGAGTTCCTCGGTGCGCTTGCGCGAGGCGCAATAGATGATGCCGCTCTCGCCGCGATGCTGCTCCAGCCGTTCGGCGAGCTGGCGGGTCGCATTCGACTTCGGCCGCATCGCCAGAAACAAATTCGGCCGGTCGAAGCTGCGCACGAACGTGCGGGGTTTCCGATGAAACAGCCGCTCGACGATATCCCCGCGCGTCGGCGCATCGGCCGTAGCCGTCACCGCGATCGTCTGGGGACGCCCGAGCGTCTGGGCGACTTCGCGCAAGCGCAAGTACTCCGGGCGGAAATCGTGGCCCCATTGCGAGACGCAATGGGCCTCGTCGATCGCGAACAGGTCGATCGGCAGCCGGCTCAGCATTTCCAGCGTGTCGTCGCGCGTCAGCCGCTCGGGCGCGACATAGAGCAGACGCAGCGAGCGATTCTCGAGCGCGTTGAAAATTCGCTGACGTTCGATCGCTTCGGACGCCGAATTCAGCGCCGCCGCCGCGACGCCGAGCTCCCGGAGCTGGGCGACCTGGTCGCGCATCAGCGCGATCAGCGGCGAGACGACCAGCGTCAAGCCTTCGCGCGCCAGCGGCGGCAGCTGGAAGCAGAGCGATTTGCCGCTGCCGGTCGGCATGACCGCGAGCACGTCCTCGCCCCCGAGCACGGCGCGCAGAATTTCCTCCTGGCCGGGGCGAAAGCTGGGAAAGCCGAACACGTGCGAAAGCTCGACGCGCGCCTTCTCCAGCAGCATTTCGCCCGCGCTCATCGCCCGCTCCCGGTGGGATCGAAGACCGGCGTCCATTGCACGTCCTCGATGCGCTCCGCGCCGCAGGCGAGCATCACGAGCCGATCGAAGCCGAGCGCTGCGCCGCTCGCCTCCGGCATTTCGGCCAGCGCGGCGAGAAAATCCTCGTCCAGCGGATAGGCCTCGCCATAGATCCGCGCCTTGCTATTCATGTCCTCCTCGAAACGGCGGCGCTGCTCGGTGGGGTCGCCGAGTTCGCCGAAAGCGTTGGCCAGCTCGACGCCGCAGGCGTAGAGCTCGAAGCGCTCGGCGATCCGGGAATCCCGGGGCGATATTCGCGCCAGCGCCGCCTCGCACGCGGGATAGTCGGTGAGGAATGCCGGCCGGCCGAGCCCGAGCCGCGGCTCGACCTTCTCGACGAGGACGCGGCTGAAGATGTCCGACCAGCTGTCGTCGGCCGTTACGCGAAGTCCCGCATCGATGGCCTGCTCGGCGAAGAGATCGCGGTCCGTCTCGCCGTGACGCTGCAGACTGTCGAACAGGTCGATCGCGGCATACTCGAGGAACGCGTCGCGAACCGGCAGCCGTTCGGGCGGCGCGAAAGGGTCTGCCGCGCGGCCGCGAAACCGAAGCGTACGGGCGCCCGCCGCTTCCGCCGCGGCTGCGAGCATTTCGGAGCAATCGCGCATCAAGGCCTCCAGGGGCTCGCCGGCGCGGTACCATTCCACCATCGTGAACTCCGGCGAATGCAGCGCGCCGCGCTCGCGATTGCGAAAGACCCGCGCAAAAGCGAAAATGCGCGTCTCTCCCGCCGCCAGCAGCTTTTTCATCGCAAATTCGGGCGACGTATGGAGATGAGCCTGGTGAAGGGCGCCGTCCGGGCCGATCATGCGCGTGGCGAAGCCATGCAGATGGGTCTCGTTGCCGGGCGAGACCTGCAACGCCGCCGGCTCGACCTCGATGAAACCTTCGGCCTCGAAACCGCGGCGGATCTGGCTCGCGGCTCGCGCCCGCGCGAGGAGGCGGGGCCGCCGGTCGGCGTGGCGGTCCTTCCGCCAAAACGGCGAGGCGGCAGCATCGCGAGGCGGCGTTCGGGGAATCGACAATTCGCTTCCGATCTGGTCTTTGGCCGCGAAATGGGTATGGTGCGCGCCGCATCAGCGCAAGCGTCGAATCGACAGGCCGCGATTCGATGGACCGTGGCTCGATGAGCCATTGCGCGCCATTGTTGAGGAATCTCAGGTGAAAGTCATCGCAAGCTCGATTCGCAAGGGCAACATCATCGAGCGGGAGGACGGCCAGCTCTGTGTCGTTCTCTCGGCCGAGAGCTTCCATCCCGGCAAGGGCACGCCCACCACGCAGATCGACATGCGCCGGCTCTCCGACGGCGTGAAGGTGACCGATCGATTCAAGACCACCGAGCAAGTCGAGCGCGCTTTCGTCGAGGACAAGAACTACGACTTTCTCTATTCGGACCCCGACGGCTACCATTTCATGAACAACGAGACCTACGACCAGATTCGGGTGCCCGCTGAAGTCATCGGCGATCAAGCGCAATGGTTGCAGGAAGGCATGAAGGTGATCCTGTCCATCTTTAACGATACTCCGGTCGGCATCCAGTTGCCGCCGCGCGTGACGTTGGAAATCATGGAGACCGAGCCGGCCATGAAGGGGCAGACCGCATCTTCGTCATATAAGCCCGCTAAGGTTTCCAATGGCGCGCGGGTCATGGTGCCGCCGCATGTCTCGCCCGGCACACGGATCGTGATCCAGACGGAAGACGGAACCTACGTCGAGCGGGCCAAGGACTGACGCGACGGATGCCCACCTCGGGGGAGGAAAAATGCAGCTCGGAATGATCGGACTCGGGCGCATGGGCGCGAACATCGTGCGGCGCCTGATGCGCGCGGGACATCATTGCGTCGTCTTCGACCGCAATCCCGCGCCCGGCCAGGCGCTCGCCGCCGAGGGGGCCGTCGCCGCGACATCCCTCGCCGACGTCGTCGCGAAACTCGAG
>DASXYQ010000421.1:0-19277 GCA_036502445.1 Roseiarcus sp.
GCATCACGCCGCCGGCGCCCATGACGGGCACGCCGAAGAACGCGGCGACGGTGTCCGCCCCCTCGCTGAGGATCGTCTGCTCCAATTCGTCGGCGAGGCGCGTGGCGAATTCTTCCTCGCTCTCGCCCGGCTGGCCGAAGCGCCAGTGATTCGGGCAGGAGACATGCTTCACGATCGCCAGCGGCAGATCGAAATCCCGGTGGAAATTCGGCAGGCCCGAGAGGCTGCCCGAGGCGATCGAGACGCCGTGATAGGCCTTCTGCCGGCTGATGATCTTCTTCTTCCGCGGCCGGCCGAGCGCGTTGTTGCAATACCAGATCATCTTCATCACGAGATCGTTGGCTTCCGACCCGGACGAGGTGAAATGCGCCTTCGCCATCCCGGGCGCCATGCCGACCAGCCGATCCGCCAACTTGGTCGCCGACGGATGCGACTTGTGCGCGAACGAATGGTAGTAGGGCAGCTTGGCCATCTGCTCCGCCGCCGCCTTGACGAGCCGCGGCTCGCCGAAGCCGACCGCGACGCTCCACAGGCCGGCGAGGCCCTCGATGTATGGCTTGCCCTGATCGTCGAAGACATAGACGCCCTCGCCGCGCTCGATCATCATCGGCCCGACCTCTTCGTGCCGGCGGGCGTTGGTGGCGGGGTGGAAATAATAGGCGATGTCGCGGGCGGCGAGCGAATTGGGACGGTCGTTCACGTGCGGCTCCTGTTCCAGTCGCGCATTTGCGCCGGAGAGGCGGTTTTTGTCCAGCGGCGCGCGGCGAACCCAATTCCCCTTCTCCCGCCCTTGCGGGACAAGGGCGACATCGGGCTCTGACGCCGGATGAGGGATTTCGGGGATTCCAGCGCCCTCACCCCAGCCCTCTCCCGCTGGACGGGAGAGGGCTTGCGCCGGCCCGCCCGCCCGTGGAAGGGTGCGCTTCTGAGGAGCTAGCAACGCATGGACGAGGCCTTTATCGGCGTCGATGTGGGAACGGGCAGCGCGCGGGCGGGCGTCTTCGATGCCGACGGACGATTGCTCGCCAGCGCCAAACGGCCGATTGCGATCTGGCGCGAGCCGGGGGAGATCGTCGAACATTCGTCTCGAGACGTCTGGGACGCGGCCTCGGCGGCGGTGCGTGACGCGGTCGCAGCGGTGGGGTCGGCGTCCGTGGCCGGCCTCAGCTTCGATGCGACCTGCTCGCTCGTGGCGCTCGATCCGGACGGCGGTTCGCTGCCGGTTGGCCCCAGCGGCGATCCTCGACGGGATACGATCGTCTGGATGGACCACCGGGCGGTCGTCGAGGCCGACGAGATCAATGCCGGCGGCCATGACGTGCTCCGCTACGTCGGCGGGACGATCTCGCCGGAAATGCAGTCGCCGAAGCTGCTCTGGCTGGCGCGCCACGCGCCCGAAACCTTCGCGCGAGCCGGGCACTTTCTCGATTTGACCGATTTCCTCACCTATCGGGCGACGGGCGCGCTGGCGCGCTCCGCCTGCACCGTCACTTGCAAGTGGACCTACCTCGCCCACGAGCGGCGATGGTCGCGCGATTTCTTCGAAAGCGTCGGGCTGGGCGCGCTGGGCGGCGAGGGATTTTCCCGAATTGGCCACGAGGTCGTCGAGCCCGGCACGGCCCTTGGACGCGGTTTGACGGCGGAAGCCGCGACGGCGATGGGCTTGCGGCCCGGCATTCCCGTTGCGGCAGGGTTGATCGACGCGCACGCCGGGGCGCTCGGCACAATGGGAAGCGCTTTCGGCGCGGCCCCGGCCGACCCGCGCAGACGTCTGGCGCTGATATTGGGCACGTCCTCCTGCTGCATGGCGGTCTCCGACACGCCTCGTTTCATCCCCGGCGTCTGGGGTCCGTACTACTCCGCGCTGACCCCGGGGCAATGGCTCGCCGAGGGTGGGCAGAGCGCGTTCGGCTTGGCAATCGACCATCTCATGCGCATGCACCCGGCCTTTGCCGAATATTCGCGCAGAGCCGGCGACGGCTTCGAAACGATGGAGCGCGAAATCGTCGCCAGCGCGGGCGAGGCTTCGAAAGCGATCGAACTCGCGCGGGATCTGCACGTCCTGCCGGATTTTCTCGGCAATCGCTCGCCCCTCGCCGATCCGGCGGCCCGGGGCGCAGTCGTCGGCCTCGACCTCGGCGACGACGCGAACAGTCTGCGCGCGCTCTACGTCGCCGGCCTTTGCGGGCTCGCGCAGGGTCTTGCGCAGATCATTCGCTCGCTCGAGGCGGGCGGTTACGAATTCGAGACGATCGTGGTCAGCGGGGGCGCGGCGCGTAGCGCGCTGGTGCGCCAGATCATCGCCGACGCCGCCGCCAAGAGGGTCGCCGCGCCCGAAACGAGCGAACCGGTGCTGCTGGGCGCCGCGATGTTGGGAGCGGTTGCCGCCGGCAGATACGACATGCGCGGCGCGATGGCGGCGATGTCGCGCCTCGGCGCCGTCAGCGAACCCGCCGGCGGCGCCATCGCGGCCTTGCACGCCAAGAAGCGCCGCGCCTTCGAAGCGCTGCAAGAGACGGAACGACGGCTTCGGGAGGTGATGCGCTGACCCATGCGCTTTCTAGAAACGCCACGGATCGAGCGCTTCGCATGAAGCGATGGCCGGAAGTCGTCATTTTCGATTGTGACGGGGTTCTCGTCGACAGCGAGGTGCTGGCTTCGGCGCGCCTCCGCGCGGCGCTCGAACGTCTGGGCCTGAAACTGGACGAGAGCGAGATGCGCGAGCTCTTCCTCGGCGTCAGCGAGCAATCGATGCTAGGGATCGCCGAGCGCGCGCTGGGCGCGCCGCTGCCTCCTGAGTTTCAGAGCGAACTCGCGAACGACGTCCTCGCGGATTTCGAGCGGGAGCTCAAAGGCATCAAAGGGATCGCGGAGCTCATTGGCCGACTGGACGCGAGGGTCTGCGTCGCCTCGTCCAGTTCGATCGAACGCATCCGCGCTTCACTGCGCATCGTCGGGTATGCGAATCTATTCGAGCCCCATGTCTTTTCGGCTTCCGAAGTGGCGCGCGGCAAGCCGGAACCCGATCTGTTTCTGCATGCCGCGCAGCGCATGGGTGCGAGCGCGGCCGATTGCCTCGTCATCGAGGACAGCGTGCACGGCGTCACCGCGGCCCGTCGCGCGGATATGGTCGTGTTTGGCTTTACCGGAGGAGCGCACGCCCAGGGGCAGGACTATAACGCTCGCCTCGTCGAGGCAGGCGCCGTGGTCGTCTTCGACGAAATGCTGGAGCTACCGGGGCTCGTCGATGATTGGCGTCGCTCGGCCTTGCATGAGTCTGCGTTGTAGCGCCGGCCTGTTCTCGCGATGTAAGGAGACGGCGCGGAACAAATCCTTCGATCCAACGCTCAGGTCCGCTGCCAGTCGCTAGCTGATGCGTGTTTTTCAAACATGCCCCCTCGCTCGCGAAGGTCGGCTCCTTTACGACCTGTCGCGGACAAATTCACGGTCCCTTGACGTGCCAAATTCCCTGCTGGCAGGGAAAAATGCAGGGAATTTCGTCGAATCGGCCGCTTTTTCGCGAAAATCAGCCTCAAAACGATTGCGAGTCCAGGACCTTGCGAGAGAATTCCCTACGCAACGAGCAGGGAATTTATTTCCGCGAGCAGGGAATTGATTCCGCGAGCAGGGAATTTGCGCAAAACCTATCCGCTCGCCCCGATGCGTCGGAGGAGTCAAAGGGCTTCTCCGTCGCGGATAATAAAGTGATCAAGCATTAGCTATTACAGCCGACAGACGCCCTCTGCTTCTCCGGGGACTCGCCACCCGGGCTGCACTGAGATGAATTCCAGGGCGTACCCAGATGCCGCTTCATCGGGCGCGTTCGAAATCAGCGCGGTCGCGTGGTTCTGCTCGGCGTCGAGTCGCGTCGAGACGGTAATTATCCAGTGGCCGCCGGCCTCGGATGGGCAAGTCAACGATAAGTCCGGAGACGTGCACGACGAAAAAGCGCAGCGCTCATTTCCGGAGTCGCCTAATAGTCGAGTGCGCGCCAGGTTCGCGTGTCGATCGGCTCGGCTTCAGCAGGAGGACGTGCCGCGTCGGCGATTCCCATGCTAGAGGAGCCCGATGGGCAGAAATGTCGAAGGCGAAAGCGCGCGGCTCGACGACGCCGCCCGTGCGGGCTGGCTCTATTACGTCGCGGGCAACACCCAGGACGAAATCGCGCGGAAGCTCGGCATTTCCCGTCAGACGGCGCAGCGCCTTGTCTCTCTGGCGATGAGCGAGCGGCTGATCAAGGTTCGCCTGGATCATCCCATCGCGCGCTGCATGGAACTCTCCTCGGCGTTGCGCCAACGCTACGACCTGCACCATTGTGAGGTCTCCCCGAGCGATCCGACCTCCGCCTCTTCGACCCTGGGCATCGCGCAGATGGCGGCGGCGGAGATGGAGCGCTGGCTGCGCCGACCCGATCCGATCGTCATCGGCATCGGCACGGGGCGCACGATGCGTGCGGTCGCCGACCAGTTGCCGGCGATGCAATGCCCGCAACACCGCCTCGTCGCCCTGGTCGGAACTGGCAAGGTCGACGGTTCGGCATCGTTCTACGACGTGATCATCCGGGTTTCGGACTCGGTGCGCGCGCCTCACTATCCCATGCCGCTGCCCGTCATCGCACGCTCGATCGAGGAGCGCGACCTCTTCATGAGCCTGCCGTCGGTGCGCAGCGTGCTCGAACTCGTCGACCAGGCCGACGTGACTTTCGTCGGCGTCGGTTCGCTCGGCGAGAATTCGGCGCTGCTGATGGACGGATTCATCACCACCGAGGAGAACGAGGCGCTGCGCCGCGCCGGCGCGGTGGGCGAGATCACCGGCTGGGCGTTCGATTCGCACGGGCGTCTGCTGACGGCAAATCTAAACGATCGCGTCGCCAGCGCACCGTTGCGGCAGCCCGCCAAGCGTCTTATGATCGGGGTCGCCATGGGGTCGGCGCGTCGGGCGGCGCTGCGTGCAGCTCTGCTCGGTAGGCTGATCTCAGGGCTGATCACGGACGAAAGCACCGCCGAACATCTGCTGCGGCGGTAAGATCTGGCGCGGCTCGCCCCAGTTCGAAGTGAATCGATAGCTTTTGCTGCGGTGCAGCATCGATTTCGGGTTGACTTTAGTGCGTAGACGTCGAATATTCGCCCGCACGGAAGGCAAATGCTCAAATATGAGCGTAGCCCCGCCACTGGAGGAAACAGACATGACGGCTCTTCTGAAGAGTCTCCTCGGGGCCTCCGCCCTGACAATGCTATCGCTCTCCGCTTACGCCGAAACGACGTTGACGATCGCGACCGTCAACAACGGCGACATGATCCGCATGCAGAAGCTGACGGACGATTTCACGAAGTCGAATCCCGACATCAAGCTGAACTGGGTGACGCTCGAAGAGAATGTCCTGCGCCAGAAGGTGACGACGGACATCGCCACCAAGGGCGGCCAATTCGACGTGCTGACCATCGGCACCTACGAAGTTCCGATCTGGGGCAAGAAGGGCTGGCTCGTGCCGCTCGACAAGCTCGGCGCCGACTATGATGAAAACGACCTGCTCCCCGCCATCCGTGCCGGCCTGACGGTCGACGGCAAACTCGAAGCCGCGCCGTTCTATGGTGAGAGCTCCTTCGTGATGTATCGCACGGATCTGATGGAGAAGGCCGGGCTCAAGATGCCCGAGGCGCCGACTTGGCAGTTCATCCGCCAGGCCGCCGACAAGATGACCGACAAGGCCGCCGGCATTTACGGAATCTGCCTGCGGGGCAAGGCCGGTTGGGGCGAGAACATGGCGTTCCTGACCGCGACGTCGAATTCATTCGGCGCGCGCTGGTTCGACATGAAGTGGGAACCCCAGTTCAACAGCCCGGAATGGAAGGCGACGCTCGACTACTATCTCGCCATCATGAAGGCCGACGGCCCTCCCGGCGCGTCCTCGAACGGCTTCAATGAGAACCTCGCGCTGTTCAACTCCGGCAAGTGCGGCATGTGGATCGACGCGACGGTCGCGGCAGGCTTCGTCACCGGCAAGGACTCCACTGTCGCGGACAAAGTCGGCTTCGCGCTCGCTCCCGACGCCGGGAAGGGCAAGCGCGGCAACTGGCTCTGGGCTTGGTCGCTCGCGGTCCCAGCGGGGTCGTCCAAGGTTGACGCCGCCGAGAAGTTCGTCTCCTGGGCGACTTCGAAGCACTATACCGAGCTCGTCGCTTCCAAGGACGGCTGGCGCGCGGCCCCTCCCGGCACTCGCACCTCGCTCTACAAAAACGCCGACTATGTGAAGGCGGCGCCCTTCGCCGAGTTGACGCTCAAGTCGATCGAATCGGCCGATCCGACGCATCCATGCGTCGAGCCGGTTCCCTATGTCGGCGTGCAGTTCGTCGCCATTCCCGAGTTCGCGGGAATCGCCACCGACGTCGGCCAGGACTTCTCCGCGGCTCTGGCAGGCACCATGACCGAGGACGCCGCACTGGCCAAGGCGCAGGCGAGCACGCTAACCGCCATGAAGAAAGCCGGCTACATCAAGTAAGCTGGTCTCGCTCCGGCAACGAAGACTTCGCCGGAGAGACTTCCCGAGGCTCCTCCTCCCGTCTCGGACCCCTCCCCAAACGGGGAGGGGACTTTTGCCCGCAGGACGCCCGTCACAAGAGGCGTAGACATCGACTATTCCTTCGATCGGGTTGCGGTCTCGAGCGCGCGGCGCTCGGCGCGATCCCCACAGGGGCGGATTCATGGCGACGCAACAGACGACAACAGCGGGCCGTCTCCTGGTCGCGCCTTCGGTCATCCTGCTGTTCCTGTGGATGATCGTGCCGCTGGCGATGACGCTGTATTTTTCGGCGCTCAATTACAATTTGCTAGATCCGGAATCCATCCGTTTCATTGGATTTGGGAACTACCTCGCCTTTCTATCCGACCCTGACTTCATCGGCGCCTTGGAAAACACCCTGATTCTCGTGCTTTCCGTGCTGGTCTTGAGCGTTGTTGGCGGAATTCTCGTTGCGCTTCTGATGGACCAGCCAATCTTCGGTCAGAATGTCGTTCGCGTAATGGTGATCGCCCCGTTCTTCGTGATGCCGACGGTCAGCGGGCTGGTCTGGAAAAACATGCTGATGAATCCGGTTTCCGGACTGTTCGCCTGGATCTCCAGCTCGCTCGGCCTTCCGGTGATCGATTGGTTCACAAGCTGTCCGATGTTCGCGATCGTGCTGATCGTAACCTGGCAATGGTTGCCATTCGCCAGCCTGATCCTGTTGACCGCGCTACAATCGCTGGACGAGGAGCAGAAGGAGGCGGCCCAGCTCGACAACGCCGGACCGATCTCGTTCTTTTTCTATATTGTGCTGCCACACATCGCGCGCGCGATCACGGTCGTCGTGCTGATCGAGACGATTTTCCTGCTCAACGTGTTCGCCGAAATCCGCGTCACCACCAATGGCGGCCCGTCGACGACCAACCTTCCGTTCCGCATCTTCGAACTCGCCACCAACGCCAACGACGTCGGCGGCGCGGCGGCCGGCGGCATCGTCGCGGTCGTGCTGGCCAACATCGTCGCGATCTTCCTGGTCAGGATGATCGGCAAGAATCTGGAGGCCTGAGCCATGGCGCGCAGACAATCGACTAGCCGTCAGGTCGGTTTCACGATCGCCGCGTGGGTCGTGGGGTTCCTGATCTTTTTCCCGATCCTGTGGATGTTCTTGACCAGTTTCAAGACCGAGGGCGACGCCTACGCGATCCCGCCGAAGTTCCTCTTCTTCCATTGGACGACCGAGAACTATGCTGAAGTGCAGTCGCGGTCCGATTATTTGCTGCATGCCTTCAATTCGGTCGTGCTCTCGGTCGGCGCCAACCTCGCTGGCCTCGTCCTGGCGATTCCCGCCGCATGGTCGATGGCGTTCGCCCCGACCAAGCGCACCAAAGACCTGTTGATGTGGATGCTGTCGACGAAAATGATGCCAGCGGCCGGCGTTTTCATGGCGATCTACTTCCTCTTCCTGCGGGCGCATCTGCTCGACAATCTCTGGGGCGTCGGCTTCCTCTTGATGATGGCGAATCTGCCGATCATCGTCTGGATGCTCTACACCTACTTCAAGGAAATTCCTGTCGATATTCTGGAGGCGGCGCGAATGGACGGCGCCTCGCTCACCAATGAAATCATCTACGTGCTGACGCCGATGGCCGTTCCCGGGATCACCTCGACGATGCTGCTGGCGATCATCTTGTCTTGGAACGAAGCGTTCTGGACGCTCAATCTGACGAACGTCAACGCGGCGCCGTTGACCAACATGATCGCCTCGTTCTCGGCCCCCGAGGGCGACTTCTGGGCGCTGCTCTCGGCCGCTTCGGTATTGGCGATCGCGCCGATCCTGATCCTCGGCTGGTTCTCGCAGAAGCAACTCGTGCGCGGCCTCACGTTCGGCGCGGTGAAATAGGCCTCCGGCCTGAGGGAAGGTTACAAACATGGGCAGCATCGAACTCAAACAAGACCGCAAGGATTTCGGCGACATCAAAGTCATCAACGACGTCAGCCTGAAGATCCACGACGGCCAATTCGCGGTTTTCGTCGGCCCGTCCGGCTGCGGCAAGTCGACGCTGCTGCGGCTGGTCGCCGGCCTCGAGGACATTACCGCGGGCCAGATCCTGATCGACGGCAAGGACGTCAGCACGGTCGGCCCGGCGCAACGGGGGCTGGCGATGGTGTTTCAGTCCTACGCGCTCTATCCCCATATGAGCGTGCGCGGCAATATCGCGTTCGCGCTGAAGATGGCCAAGCAGCCCACGGACGTGATCGATCAGAAGGTCAAGAAAGCGGCCGGGATCCTCAACCTGACCGATTATCTCGATCGCAAGCCGCGCCAGCTCTCGGGCGGGCAGCGCCAGCGCGTCGCGATCGGTCGCGCGATCGTACGCGAGCCGAAGGCCTTCCTGTTCGACGAGCCTCTATCGAATCTCGACGCGGCGCTGCGCGTGCAGATGCGGCTCGAGATCGGCGACCTCCACCATGCGCTGAAGACCACCATGATCTATGTGACGCACGACCAAGTCGAGGCGCTGACGATGGCCGACAAGATCGTCGTGCTCGACAAGGGCGCGGTGGCTCAGGTCGGTTCGCCGCTCGAACTCTACAACAAGCCGAATGGCCTGTTCGTCGCCCGCTTCATCGGGTCGCCGACGATGAATCTGGCGACCGGCGCTTCTGCGGCGAAACGCGGCGCCGTCACGATCGGCATTCGCCCGGAGCATTTGCAGCTTTCGAATACAGCGGGCGAATGGCAGGGGAAGGTACGCATCGCCGAGCATCTGGGGTCGGACACTTTCATCTACGCCGAGGTCGAAGGCCAAGGGCAGATGACCGTTCGGGTCGAAGGCGAAGCCCCGCGCAAGGCAGGCGACATCATTTATCTGAACCCGATCGAGGAGCGCCTGCATAAGTTCGACAAGGATGGTCGCAGGATCAATTGAGGGCTGCGCATCGCGCCGACCGCGTCGATGAACGCCCTTTGCGCAATACGGTGGACGAGCAGACATGAGCATCAAATTATCCGCTGGCGCTCTGGCGAGCCTCCCGGCCGACATAGCCGTTCCCAAATATCGACGCGCCGATCTCAGCGCCGGCATCGTTCATTTTGGCGTCGGCAATTTTCATCGCGCGCATCAAGCCGTCTATCTCGACGATCTCTTCAACAGTGGTTCAGGCCACGATTGGGCGCTGATCGGCGCGGGCGTCCGCGCCGCCGATGAGTTGGTTCGGGAGAAGCTCGGCGAGCAAGATTGGTTGACGACGGTCGTCGAGCAGGAAGCGAACTCGACCAACGCTCGCGTGATCGGTTCGATGATCGACTTCGTCCCCCCAGGCGATGCCGCGGCGATTCTGGACGCTCTCGCCAGACCGGAGATCCGCATCGTTTCGCTGACGATCACGGAGGGCGGCTATTACATCTCCCCCGCCACCCAGACTTTTGATACCGCGCACCCGGACATCGTTTTCGACGCGCGAAACATCGATGCGCCGAAGACCGTATTTGGGTTGATCGTCGCCGGCCTCGAGCGCCGACGCAAGGCCGGCCTGGCGCCTTTCACCGTCATGTCGTGCGACAATATCCCAGGGAACGGACACGTCACCGAGAACGCCGTCGCCGGGCTCGCGGAACTCGTCGATCCCGAGCTCGCCGCCTGGATTCGGCGCGACGTCGCCTTTCCCAATTCCATGGTCGACCGAATTACGCCGGCCACCACGGATCGCGAACGACGGATGCTTCACGATTCGTTCGGGCTCGATGACAATTGGCCGGTGTTCTGCGAGGAATTCCGGCAATGGGTTCTCGAGGACAAATTTCCGCCGGGCAGGCCTGCGCTCGAGAAGGTGGGGGTCACGTTCACCTCCGACGTCGCGCCCTGGGAATTGATGAAAATCCGCATTCTCAATGGCGGTCACGCCGCGATCGCCTATCCTGCGGCGCTGCTCGACATCCACTTCGTCCATGAGGCGATGCAAGACGCGCAGATTTCCGCCTTCCTGGAAATTCTGACGAAAGTCGAAATCATTCCGACCGTTCCGCCGCCGCCGGGGGTGGATCTCGACAGCTATCGAGATCTTATCGCTCGGCGATTCGCCAATCCGAAAATCGGCGACACCATCGAGCGTCTCTGCTTCGGCGGCGCGGACCGGCAACCCAAATTCATACTGCCTGTCGCGGCCGACCGTTTGAAATCCGGCACCCGAGTCGACGGGCTGGCGCTCGTCTCGGCGCTGTGGTGCCGCTATTGCCATGGCGAGACGGAAAGCGGCAAGACGATCGCGCCGAACGATCCGATCTGGGACCGCATTCACGCGGCGGCAAGGCAAGCGCGACAGGACCCCGGGGCCTTCCTCGAGATGCGCGACATTTTCGGAGCGCTGGCGGACGACCCGATCTATGTCGCGGCTTTCCGCAAGGCGTTGTTGTCGCTCTGGGCGCGAGGCGTTCGAGCGACTCTCGGGGAATACCTGTCGGAACACGGCGTCGCGGCGTGACCACCAAATGACCCAGAGGGCCGGGCGATGAAGCTGAAAGACAAGGTGGCGATCGTGACTGGCGGCGCGCGCGGCATCGGCGAGGCGATCGTTCGCGCCTACGCCGACGAGGGCGCGCACGTCGCAATCGCCGACGTCGAAATCGAGAAGGCCAAGAGCCTCGCCGCCGAACTCGGCGGCAAGACCATGGCCATCAGGGTCGACGTTCGCGACACGAATTCGATCGACGCGGGCGTCGCCGAGGTCGTAGCCAAGCTCGGGGGGGTCGACATTCTGGTGAACAACGCCGGAATATTCAACATGGGACCGCTGTCGGAGATCAGCGAAGCGGATTTCGATCTGCAGTTCGGAATCAACGTCCGCGGGCTTCTCTTCATGACCAAAGCCGTGGCCGCTGAGATGGAACGCCAGGGCCGCGGCGGAAAGATCATCAACATGTCTTCGCAGGCCGGTCGTCGCGGCGAAGCCTTTGTCGCGGTCTACTGCGCTTCTAAGGCCGCCGTGATCAGCCTGACCCAGTCGCTGGGGCTCGAACTCATCAAGAAGGGCATCCACGTCAACGCGATCGCGCCGGGCGTCGTCGATACGCCGATGTGGGATCGCGTCGATTCGCTGTTCGCAAAATACGAAAATCGCCCGTTCGGCGAAAAAAAGCGGCTCGTCGGCCAAGCCGTCCCATTCGGTCGAATGGGCGTGCCCGACGATTATCGAGGGCCGGCGGTGTTCCTGGCGTCGACGGACTCCGACTACGTCGTCGCGCAGACGCTGAACGTCGACGGCGGCAATTGGATGAGCTGATTTTTTCTGAGACGTGAAAGTCCCAGGCCGTGATCTCGAACGAGCTCGACGGTCGGTTCGCGGTCGTCATCCCCAGCTGTTCGGTCGCGAACTTTGCAACGCATCACAACCTCGTCAAGGTTCATCGACGCTGCGCATGATGGCCGCTGCCGCCGTGAACAAAACTGATGAACGCGAAGTCGGGGCGACTACTTCTTCGGCTCGGGTTTTTTGGGTGGCCGGGAAGGCATCGGAGTCGGACATTGATACTGCCGGCCGCCGCGGCCCTTCCATTCATAAAAGCAATCGGCGGTGATGGCGCCAGCCGCGGCCTCGGGCACCGTGAATGGCGCGATTCCACCGGGGACTCCGAACTGCGCCTGCGCCGACGAGCCGAATGCCAGGACGGCCGAGCCGGCGAGAAAGGCTACGCATCCGCGGGTCGGCGCAGAAAAGCTGACAAGTAGGAACGTCTTCGCCATAGGGAAGCCCCGCCTTGCGCAATTTCTGACGATAGCTTGGATTCCCCTCGCGCGATAGATTGATCCACTACCCCGAGTTTGGGGCGGCTTGACAGTTCGAGCGTTCGGCGCTGCTGAGCCGGTTGCGCCGGGCGTCGCCGGCGAATCGACGTCCGTCGAGCGGAGAGCCGTCATGACCAAACGGGCTTGCCTGGCGATTGCGATGGTCGTTTGTTCGTCCGAGGCTTTCGCTGCGGAGGCTAGAGGGCCCTCCGCGCTCGCGCTGGCCGCGCTCACCGCCGAACACGACGCCGCGCTGGGGGCTTCCCAACGCATCGTCATCGCCAAACTCTTCGCGGGGCAGGTCAATTTCGCCTATCCCGCCGGACGGAAGATTACGGTCGCGGCGGACAATATCGTCTGCCGGGTGAGCGACGTCGCGATCGCGCAGCGGTCCTGCGCGCTGAAGTTCGGCGACCACACGGTCAACCTGACGGGTAGGCTCGCCAATGAACTCTATGCCACGATCGCCGTGGCGGGCGTGTCAGCGGACGGCGCGGCGGGCTCGATCTACGAGTCGCTCCGCGGGCTCGCGTGCACGCTGGAACCGAGCGTCATCAAGCAAAGCGGTGGCGGCGGCGCGACTTGCGCGTTCACGCCGGGGCGCTGAAGCGGCGCCTTTAAGAGAACGCGCGATTGTGGAAGAATGCGCGGCCCCGGCCATTCGTCGCTTCTCTTTTCACGCTTCGCCTCATTTCTGCTAGGATGTGTCGGCAACGCATCCTCCATGTCCGGCGCCCGATCTATGGCCTCTGAAACCGATGTTCGCCTTCTCGCCTCGCCCAGGATTTTTCTGGTCGGGATGACGTCCTTTTTGATCCTGGTCGGGTTCGTCGTCTTGATCCTGTACAAGTCGATCGCGATCGCCTTCAGCGCCAATCCTGGGCTGAACGGGCTCATCATTCTGGTGCTTTTGATCGGCTCGGCGTTCGCCTACCGACAGGTATTCCGACTGTTCCGCGAGATAGGATGGGTCAATTCGCTCGTCGGTTCGACCGCGGACTCGCGGGTCCGCGCGCCCATTCTGCTTGCCCCGATGGCGACGATGCTCAACGCCGGCGCCGGATCGCGCGGCCTTTCCACCACGACGACGCGCGCAATTCTCGACTCGGTCGGCACGCGGCTCGACGAGGGCCGTGAACTCAACCGCTATCTCATCGGTCTTCTGGTGTTTCTGGGCCTGCTCGGCACCTTCTGGGGCTTGCTGCAGACTGTGCATTCGATCAGTGGCGTCATCGACAGCATGAAGACGGGCGCCGACACAACGACGATGTTCGACGATCTCAAGAACGGCCTCTCGGCTCCCATCGCGGGAATGAGCCTGGGGTTCACCTCCTCGTTGTTCGGCCTCGCCGGTTCGCTGATTCTCGGTTTTCTGGATTTGCAGGCGGGGCAGGCGCAGAATCGTTTCTACACTGAGCTTGAGGATTTTCTGGCCAGCCACGTCGAGACCCAGCCGGCGACCATCGTGGAGGAACCCGCCCGCAAGGCCGTCGCCGTCGATCCGCAGGATCAGCGCAAGAGCACGGCGGCGATGGCCAGCCTAGCCGAGGGCATCCAAGCCCTGGTCACCCACATGCGCCAGGAGCAGCAGCAGATCCGCGATTGGGTCGAGGCGCAGTCCGCCCAGCAGGACGACATCGGCCGGCTGCTGCGTCGCCTGATCAGCGAACGCGAAAAGCAAATCTAGGAAAACTCCGGTAAGTCTGAGGAAGGAGCGCAGTCATGGCGCTGGGACGCGGACGCCGCATCGAGGGCGTCAATTATTGGCCCGGTTTCGTCGATGCTCTGTCGACGATGCTGCTCGTCATCATCTTCCTGCTCTCGGTATTCATGCTCTCGCAGTTTTTCCTCTCGCGCGAGGTGACGGGGAAGGACACCGTGCTGGCGCGTCTAAATCGGCAGATCGAGGAGTTGACGAGTCTGCTGGCGATGGAGCGCAGCCAAAAGAGTGCGGACGAGGGCAAGATCTCCATGCTTTCGGCTACGCTCGACAACGCGCAGAGGGATCAGCAGCGCATGCGGAACGCCGCCGAATCCGGCGGCGCCGGCGCGGCGGCGGCCGCCAACAAGGCGAACTCGGCCCTAGACGCGCTCGATTCGGAAAAGCAGGTGACGTCGCGCGCTCTCGCGCAGATCGACATTCTCAATCAGCAGATCAACGCTCTGCGCAAACAACTGGCCGCGATCCAGGACGCGCTCGACGCCTCGGAGACCTCGGACCGGGAATCGCAAGCCAAGATCGCAGATCTCGGGCAGCGGCTCAACGTCGCGCTCGCGCAGAAAGTGCAGGAGTTAGCGCGCTACCGCTCCGATTTCTTCGGCCGTCTGAGGCAAATCCTGGGCTCGCGGCCCGACATACGCGTCGTCGGCGACCGCTTCGTGTTCGAATCCTCCGTCCTGTTCGAATCCGGCAAGGCGGATCTCAGCGGGGCGGGGCGTCAATCGCTGGATAGTCTCGCTTCCGCCGTGCTCGACCTCGAGCGTGAAATTCCGCCAGACCTTCCCTGGATCTTGCGCATCGACGGCCACACCGACGCGAGAGCGATCAACGCGGGGCCGTTCAAGTCCAATTGGGAGCTCTCCTCCGCACGCGCCATCGAGGTTGTGCAATATCTCGTCTCCAAGGGCGTCGATCCGCACTTCCTCGCCGCCGCCGGCTTCGGTGAGTTTCAGCCGATCGACAAAGGAACCGACGAGGAAGCCCTCGCCCGCAATCGCCGCATCGAGCTGAAGCTGACGGAGCGGTGAAGGCGGACGGCCATGCTGCGCCGCTTCGAGGCGGCGAAGCTCACGCCGGAGGCCTTGTGTCGGACGCGTCTCGGGGGATCGCCAGAACGCGGCGGCTCACTCGCGCTCGATCAAATGCCCGAAGAAGCGTCCTCGGTAGGCTCGACCTCGCCCGGACGCCTGAAGCGCTCCCGAGCGCGCGAGCTCGATTCCATCGCGGCGCGCGCAATGGACTTGAGCGGCGCCGCCAGTCGCTCGAGTCGATCGACGCCGGCGACCCAGCGTGCGCCTTGCGTCAACTCGCGATCGAGCGCGGCCATCGTCCGCGAGAGCCCCGGCTCGTAGTCCTCGAGCCAGGTGGCGAGGACGCGCGCCCAGGCGAGCGCGAGCCCCTGCAATTTCAGCGCGCCCGCAGCGCCGTCACTGTCGATCCCGGCCGCCTCCAACATGAAACGCATCGAATTGACCAATTCCCGATTCATCGCGAGCGCCGCGGCGGGATCACGGCGCAGCCAAGCCGCGATCTCGCGCAAGCCGTCGCGATACGGCGCCATCGCGTCGAGCCGCCGCATCAGGACGTCGAACAGCCGCTCACGAGGCGCTTCAGTCGCCAGTTCAGCCGCGCCGTGCGACAGAACCGCGCGGTCGATGCGTTTGGAAAACCCGCCAATCACCGCGCCTTTGGAGGGAAACGCGTCGCGAAAGTCGGCCAGCGTGACATCGGCGGCCGCGCAGATGTCGCGGATCGCGATGTCCTCGAATGGCCGCTCGGCGGCGAGCCGCATCAGCGCATCTATGATTCGCGCGCGCGGATCGCTTTTGACGGCTTGGCTCGTCGTGGGGCCGGCGTCGTTCTGCCATTCATTTGTCATGGTCGATCCCTCCGCGATGACGTTTCCCGACCGCCTCCTTTAGCGCTTTTCCTCACGCCTGTCCCGGCCCCGGTCTCATTCACGGCACGTCCGGGCCCATCCAAGTCGTCCCTACAACGCGACCGTTTCGTAATTCGGGCGCATAGTCAACGCTGTCAACCGGGCAAGCACCGCATGGATAGCCGGGACATCGGGCGTTTGGAAACACGCCCGTCCTTGACGGCTATGCGCGGCCATGGCGGATAGGGCGCACAATTCCAGCCGCACCGCTTTTCGTCAGTTATCGATCTTGGCGCCGGGGCCCTCGACGGGGGCGCGAAGGCCCTTGGGCGGGTCGGTCAGCTCTTCTCGATCGGGCTCAGACCCCAGCACGGTAGCGTCCTTCTTCTGCAATCCGACCCAGGTCAGCGGATTAAGATTGAGGGCGGCGTGGCCGTAGTTGGATTGCTTGCTCTGCGAACACGCGCCCGGCGCAGCGTCCTTGGGACAGGGCGGCGGCGCGCTCTCGCCCTGTCCCGCCGTCATCGTCACCTGACTGCCAGGCGTGACGAGAGGCGGCACATAGCGTCCAAAATGTTCCTTGTTTGGCGTCTTTGTTTCTTGCTTGGCCTTCTTTTGGCTCTGCACGTCCGGATCGATGGGCCAATCGACGTTCCCGATCCCGGCTGTCGCACTAGGGGGCGGAAGCGCGATTTTAGGCGGCAGCACGAGGCGCCCGCGGTCGCGATAGTCGATCATCGGATCTTTGTCCTGCTCGAAACCGAGATAGGGGCCGAAAACCGAGGTGATTCCCTCCCAGATCGGCGCCTGGCCATCATCGCCGGCGCGCGCCTGCGAAATCGCAAGAGCGAACATCAGACTCGCGGTCGCGCCGACCGTGAGACCGACCCGCAAATTCTGTCGAAAACGTCTTGAAGGCATGGATCGGAACCCTCTACGGCAATTCGGGGAGCCGCCGGCAACCCCCGCGGACATGATCTCTTCGATCCTCCGATAATTCGGCGAATCCGTGGCGAAGCGGATCCGCGAACGGCAAAACGAACTGCTTACCGGAGCTGACCCCGTTTACTATCACGAGTCAGCAGCGAACGGTACTCCGGAATTGCCCGGGAAGAAGGCCAAACTGAGCGCCTCGGCCGGGTTCGAACACCTGGTGGGACGCGTTCAGCTGTTACGGTCGATCGCTCCCACCGGATGCCGGCTTGCGCGGATATGGCAGCGAGGCGCCGCCCACGGGGCCTTCGGGCGGGGCTGCTCGGTTCCGGCCGCTGCGTCCGAACAGGCCGTCGAGTATCAATAGGGCGACTCCGATATTGATCGCGGCGTCGGCGACGTTGAAAACGAAGAAGTGCCGGCCGAAAGCATGCAAATCGAGAAAATCGACGACCGCGCCATGAGCCAGGCGGTCGCAGCCGTTACCGATCGCTCCGCCGATGATGGCCCCGAGACCGAGGCCCACCAGGGGCGTGCGTGCGAACCAGAGCCAGACGCCGAGCAGCGCCGTCGCGACGACGGTGAAGCCGAGCAGCAGCCATATTCCGGTTGAAGTGTCTTGAGGAAGCAACGAGAAGGAAATGCCGCGATTCCAATTGAGCGCGAGGTCGAGAAACGGCGTCAGAAACCGCGGGGGCTGCCCGGGCGCGCCGAAGCCATGGAGAATCGCGAATTTCGAGGCTTGGTCGAGCGCGAACACCGCGACCATCGTGATGCCGCCCAGGATGCGCGCCTGCGTCAAGCCGGCCTCATCCCAGCGAGTTCGCGCAGCGCCGCGGCGTCGCGCGGAGTGACTTCGGGATACTCCGGATCGGCCGTCGCCGGATCGAAATAGCGCCAGGACCGCGCGCATTTGATGCCCTTGGCCCGTTCGACCATCACCGCGACGCCCGGAACGTCGTGCGCTCGGAACGCATCCGACGGCGCTGCTGCGGCGGTCTCGACCGTGAGGTCCGACGTGATGCAGATTTCCGCGAAATCGACGCCATCGAGCTCGGCGGCCAGCGCCGGGTCGCTGATGAATACGATAGGATGCGCCTCCAGCGACGAACCGACCTCCTTGTTGGCGCGTGCGATCTCGATCGCCCCGGTAACGACCGAGCGAATACGGCGGATCGTCTCCCATTTGGCCGCGAGCGCTTCGTCGCGCCAGGCTTCCGGAATCGTGGGAAACTGTTCCAGATGCACGGAGCGCGCGCTGGGATTGCGCGCTTTCCAGCTTTCCTCCGAGGTGAAGACGAGGATCGGCGCCAGCCATATCGTGACGGCGCGGAAGATATGGTCGATCGCCTCCAGCGCGCCGCGCCGCTTGGCGCTCGACGGCGGCTCGCAATAGAGCGCGTCCTTCCGGATATCGAAATAGAAGGCGGAGAGGTCGGCGTTCATGAACGTCGACAGCGCCGCGACCACCCGCGCATAATCGAAGCCGGCGTAGGCCGCGCCGACTGTGGCGTCCAGCTCGGTCAGCCGGTGCAGCATCAACCGCTCCAATTCGCCCATCGCTTCGAGGCCGACCGCGTCGCCCGGCGCATAATGCGCGAGCGTGCCGAGCATCCAGCGGATCGTGTTGCGCAGTTTGCGGTAGTTGTCGCTGACGGTCTTCAGGATTTCCGGGCCGATGCGCTGATCGTCGGAGTAGTCGACGCTCGCGGCCCAAAGCCGCAGGATGTCGGCGCCGGACTGCTTGATGATGTCCTGCGGGAAGGTCTGGTTGCCGAGCGACTTCGACATTTTCCGCCCCTTCTCGTCGAGCGTGAAGCCGTGCGTCAGCACGACGTCGAACGGCGCGCGCCCGCGCGTGCCGCAGCTCTCGAGCAAGGAGGATTGAAACCAGCCGCGATGCTGGTCGGAGCCTTCCAGATACATCACCTCGTCGACGCCGCCGTCCACTTTGCGGTGGATGCCGGCCAAGCCGGGGAAATGGACGGGGTCCTCGAGCACATAGGCGTGGGTCGAGCCGGAATCGAACCAGACATCGAGGATGTCGTCGACCTTCTCGTAGTCGGCAGGATCGTAAAAGGGCGCGAGGAAGCGCCGCGCCGCGCCCTCGGCGTACCAGGCGTCGGCGCCTTCCTGCTCGAACGCGTCGGCGATGCGCTTGTTGACGCGTTCATCGACCAGCGGCTCGTGTTCTCCCTTTTTGACGAATACCGCGATCGGCACGCCCCAGGCGCGCTGCCGGCTCATCACCCAATCCGGCTTGGCGCTGACCATGCCGCGAATCCGGTTCTCCCCCGAGGCGGGAACCCAGCGGGTTTCGCCGATCGCTTTGAGGGCGGTTTCGCGCAAGGTCGCGCCCTTGTAGACGCGGTCGCCGACCGCGTCTGTCTCAGCTGTCGCCTCGGCCGCCGAAGGAGGCGCTTCGCGCCGGACGCGGTCGACGCCCGCGTCTACAGCCGC
>DASXYQ010000422.1:0-4844 GCA_036502445.1 Roseiarcus sp.
ACACGACATCGCCGGCGTGCTCGACGCCCTGAAGGTCGAACGCGCGGACCTCGTCACCCACGATATCGGAAACATGGTCGGCTACGCGCTCGCCGCGGAATATCCGGACCGGATAACGCGTTTCGTCATTATCGATGCGCCGCTCCCGGGCGTCGGACCCTGGGACGAAATTGTCCGCAGCCACGCGCTCTGGCACTTTTCCTTCTATGGCCCCGACGTCGAGCGCCTGGTGAGCGGGCGCGAACGAATCTATCTCGACCGCTTCTGGAACGAGTTCTCGGCGGACCCAAAAAACTTCGACGAAGCCTCACGCGAACACTACGCCGCCCTGTACGCGCAGCCCGGCGCGATGCATGCCGGCTTCGAGCAGTTCAAGGCGTTCGACCAGGACGCCGTCGACAACAAGGCATTCGTCGCGAACGGCAAGCTCGCGATGCCGGTCCTCGCGGTCGGCGGCGAGAAATCCTTCGGACCGATGATGGCGACCGTCATGCGCGCGGCGGCGAACAACGTGACGGAAGCGATCGTTCCCAACTCGGGGCACTGGGTGATGGAAGAGAACCCGACCGCCACCATCAAGCTCATCACCGATTTTCTTTCCGACTAGGCGACCCGCTCTTGCAACTGTCGTTGCGTGAGCGTCACCGCCTCCCCGCCGTGACCCCGAGCAGCTCTCCCAGCTGATCCAGCGCTACCCGCAGACGGTCCGTCACGACCGCATCGGCGCGCCAGGGGGTCACGATTTCGGGCACGTAGCTACGACAGTCGCGCACGCCCGAGCCTTCGATGACGACGCGGGTGACGATCGGCCAGGCCGCGGGACCGGCCTTCTGCTCGGCGGCGCGGATCTTGTCGCGGGCGTGCAACGCGATCTCGCTCAATGGCAGCCCGGAGCGCGGACCGAAGCCGGTCACGCCGAGGCCGTCCGGCGCCACGGCCCGGAGCGCATCGAGGTTGGCGCGCTGATGCAAGCGCCGCAGCGCCTCTCCGATCAGCCAGCGGATGTCGTTGAGCTTGGGATCGTGCGGCGCCAGCGCGCGGGTCGAGCGCATGACGTCGAACGGATCGAGGATGCGCCTGAGACGGTCGACGCCGCGCTCGGTGGATTGGCCGGCTTCCCGCGCGCGCGTCAGCCGCTCCGGCGTCGCGTCGAGACGGTCGGGATCGCCGGCCGGCGCCCGCTGTGATTTCTTCTTCTTCGCGCTCATCCGGCAAGCTCCGCGCAAAGTCGGGCGGGGGACGAACAATAGGAGCCCATCGGCACGCCGGGTATGCGTTGCGGGATGGCGACGCTAGCCAATTTGACATCGGCGGGCGGGTGCGCATGAGCGGCCCTGAGATCGCGCAGATGCCCAGCGCTCGCGCGCTTCGCTTTCTGTCGCGCCGTGTCTTCGTCATGGCGTTTACGTTTGCTGATCTTCGTCATTAACTACTCCTCTTGACGACGCCCGCCGGCAATTCGGCGACACACGCATTAATTGTGTTCTCTATTTGTTCTCATATTCGGAAAAGCCATCTGCATTGTCAAGAAAATTTCTGAATATAGTTATTGCATTGGTTCGGAAAAGCCGAATAGATAGCGCATGACTGTCGATTGGATTCGCGAAGGCCTCAGGCAGACACGCAAGACGCGCAGCGGCTTGGCCAAGGCGCTGGGCCGCTCGCCGTCCGCCGTCACTGATCTCTTGAACGGCACCCGTCGACTACGGGCGGAGGAGATCGCGATCGCGGCCGAGTATCTCGGCGTCGAGCCTCCGCGTCTGGTCGGCGGCGGCCGTCCTAGCCATCCCAGCGGCAAGGTTCCGCTCGTTGGATATGTCGGCGCCGGCGCGATCGCGCATTTTTACGCCGACGGCCAAGGCCCGTTTGACGAAGTGCCCGCACCGGACGCCGCGAGTCCGAGCACGGTCGCGGTGCAGATCCGCGGCCATTCGCTCGGCACCTTGTTCGACAATTGGCTCGTCTTCTACGATCAGGTCAGGGACTCTCCCGACGAAGCGCTGATCGGCCGCATGTGCGTATGCGGGCTGACGGACGGAAGGGTGCTCGTCAAGGCGCTGAAGCGCGGCCAGGTCGCGGGGCTCTGGACGCTGCTCTCGAACACCGAGCCGCCGATCTACGACGTGGCGCTGGACTGGGCCGCGGTCGTGCGCGAGATGCGGCCGCGCTGAACCGCGCGGCTTGGAGAGGCGGGTTCGCTCCGATGGAGGACCCATGTCCGGGACGCCGCCTTCCGCGCTCGACATCGCCCGTGCGCTCATAGCTTTTCCCTCCGTCACCCCCGCGGACGCCGGAGCTCTCCGCTACTTGAAAGGTCTGCTCGACGAGGCTGGGTTTTCGAGCGAAATCGTCGCCTTCTCCTCGCCGGGCGCCCCCACGATCGACAATCTCTATGCCCGCTGGGGGTCGAACGCGCCGAATTTCGTCTTCGCCGGCCACACCGATGTCGTTCCCCCGGGCGAGATCTCCCAGTGGCGTTTCGATCCGTTCGCCGGCGTGGTCGCAGAGGATCGTCTGTGGGGTCGCGGCGCGGCGGACATGAAGGGCGGCGTCGCCGCCGCGGTCGCCGCGGCATTGCGCTTCGTCGCGGCAGGGCCCTTGAAAGGCTCGATCAGCTTCCTGATCACCGGCGACGAGGAAGGCCCGGCGACCGACGGCACGGTGAAGCTGCTGCAATGGGCGCTTGCGAAAGGCGAGCGGTTCGACCATTGCGTTCTGGGCGAGCCCACCAGCGTCGCCGCGCTCGGCGACACGATAAAGAACGGCCGGCGCGGATCGCTGACCGGGCGATTGCGTCTCGTCGGCAAACAGGGCCATGTCGCCTACCCCCATCTGGCCGAGAATCCGATCCGCGCGCTCGCGCCGATTCTGTGCGCCTTGCAGTCGCCGCTGGACTCGGGAACGTCGGATTTCGACGCGTCGAACCTCGAGGTGACCGGCATCGACGTCGGCAATCGCGCGACCAATGTGATCCCCGCCGAGGTGCGCGTCGTCTTCAACGCCCGTTTCAACGACCTCTGGACCCCCGCCACGCTCAGGGCCGAGATCGAGCGGCGCATCGCGACCGCCGCCGACGTCGCCCGCTATGAGCTGATCTTCGACCCCACGAACGCCGTCGCCTTCTCGACCGCGCGCGGCGCCTTCACCGATCTGGTCGCCCGCGCGATCTCCGACGTGACCGGACGGCTCCCCGTTCTGTCGACCAGCGGGGGGACGTCGGACGCGCGCTTCATCAAGGACGTCTGCCCAGTGGTGGAGGTCGGTCTCGTCGGCGCTCCCATGCACGGCGTCGATGAGAATGTGGCCGTCGACGACATAGAGGCGCTTTGCCGGATTTATGAACGAACGTTGTCGCTTTATTTTGCCTCGACGTAGCGGCCAGACCCCCCGCGGTCGATAGATCGCACGCCGACGCGATCAGCATTCCCGGCGCTGCGCCGACTCGCCGAACGCCGGGGCCCGGGTTTCCTAGGGTTCGGGGCGCTTGTCTCGATTGATCTACCGGCTAAAATCGGCTTCCGAGCCCACCAAAACTTTCTCAATTGACAGGCTGTTCGGCTGTTCGTATTTTGCATATAAGCTGCACGGTTCGCATGACAGCCTGGGGGGATCCGGAGTTTCCCGAATGGGAAGCCGGCGCAGGCGAAGATTGGAAACTAAGCGGGCGTTTCCCTCGAAAATTTTCCTGTGCAAACCCTGCTCGCGAACGCGACGCCACGCGGACTACAGGAGGCCGCGGCCGCATACCGAAAGCGGACAGCAGAACGCCATAGCACCGCGTTTTCCTCGATTGCCGACCAATCTCTCACGACGCGCGACTTTCCCCGTCAGTAAACAGCGGATAGGCGAGGGTTTCCCTCAAATGAAGATTATCTTAAGGTAGATTCATAGAAAGGGGCCGCCCGATGCGAGTCTCGGTGAAAGAGCTGTTGCGAAATTTTTCGCGGTTGAGCGACAAAGCTCTTTCTGAGCCTGTGATAATTACGAAGAACGGGCGAGACCGTCTGGTCCTGGTCAGCATCGAAGAGTATTCGATGCTGAGCGATATGACGAGTGGCGCGTCGGCCGCGGCCAGCGCCGTCAATCCAGAATCAGACGCGGAGGAAAGGGTCTCGGAGACAAAGCCAAAACGGGCGTGAACCGTTTTGGACCCGAAGTCAGCGTTCGGAGGCGTTCGTTTCGTCCGACTTGTCGTCGACAGATATTTGATTTCCCGTTCGGCAGTCAGTCCGCGTCGTTGGACGCCGTCCGCAGATGCGCGCAAGCGCCAGCGATTGCTGACCCAACCATGGCCGAAGCCCCTTCCCTCGTTAGAATGAACGGCCCGCTCCGGATTGAACGACGGCGGCCGCGCTTTGCTCGCAAATGGCCGCAACGATCTATTTCGTGACTTCTCCGATCAATCGCTCGAGACCTACGAAGAAACAGCGGATCATCGCTCTGTGGGTCGGCGGCCTGTTCGCGCTCCTGCTGACGAGCATCGGGTACGCCGATCCGTTTGACGACGGCCTCTCCGCCTATCGCAGGAACGATTTTGCGACGGCGTTTCGGGTCTGGCGCGCGCTGGCCGAAAACGGCGACGCCCTCGCCCAGGTCTATCTCGGGCTGCTCTATCTCAACGGACAAGGGGCGCCGCAAAATCCCATGCTCGCGGTGATGTGGTATCGCAAGGCCGCCGACCAGGGAAACACCGCCGCCCAACACAATCTGGGCTGGGCGTACGAACATGGACGTGGCGTCCCACAAGACTTCGCACAGGCCGTGGCCTGGTACCGCAAGGCGGCAGAAAAAGGCAACACGGACGCGCAGATCAGCCTCGGCCGCGCCTACGAAGCCGGCCATGG
>DASXYQ010000423.1:0-13656 GCA_036502445.1 Roseiarcus sp.
CTCGCCAACCTCGACATGCGCAGCGTGGCCGGGATCGTGGCGCTGCTGCGCCGGCTCTCGCGAGAGTTCCAGACAAGCGTGCTGCTCTCCGCGCACGACATGAATCCGCTGCTCTCGATCATGGACCGCATGGTCTATCTAGCCCATGGCCAGGCGGTGACCGGCACGACCGACTACGTGGTGCGCACCGAAGTGCTCAGCGAGCTTTACGGCTACCATATCGATGTCGTGCGCGTGCATGGCCGCGTCCTCGTGGTCGCGGCGGACGCCGAGTGGGATGCCCGGGCCGCGATCGAGCGCGACCCGGTTCACGTGACACAGATTCCGTGATCGGCATGTCGACCCTGCTGTCGTTCGTGTTCGAGCCCGGGTTCTTCACCAGCCAGCCGGTGCGCACGGCGGCGGTGATCGGAGGCGCCGCCGCGGTCGTCTCCGGAGCGGTCGGCGTATTCACGGTGATTCGTGGGCAATCCTTCGCCGGCCACACCCTCGCCGATGTCAGCAGCGCCGGCGGTGCGGCCGCGTTCCTGCTCGGAATCAATCCACTGCTCGGCTTCCTCGGCATGGGCGTACTCGCGGCTTCGTGCATGGAGCTGTTTCGCGTCGATCGGGCGAGCGAGCGCGACCTGGTGACGGGCGTCGTGACCGGCGCCGGGCTCGGACTCGCGGCGCTGCTGTTGTATCTCGACGTGACCACCACCAGCACCACGGGCGCGGCGGTCACCGTGATGTTCGGCTCGATGTTCGCGATCCCGGCTTCCATTGTGCCGCTCGCCTTGGCCGTGGGGATCGGAACGCTGGCCGCGATCGGCGTAATGTACCGGCCGTTGCTGCTCTCTTCGCTCGATCCGGACCTGGCGACGGTGCGCGGCGTGCCCGTGCGGCTGATCGGATTGCTGCACCTCATCGTGGTGGCTCTGGCCGTCGCTCTGTCGGCCATCACGGTCGGCGCCATCCTGTCCACGGCGCTCTTGATCGGCCCGGCCGCGATCGCCCTGCATCTGGCGAAGCGGCCGGGAATGGCGATCCTGCTGGCCGCCGCGATTGGCGTCGCCGCGACCTGGGGCGGAATACTGGTGGCCTATGACAGCTACGTATGGACCGGCGGACGCGGTTGGCCGGTCAGCTTCTGCATCGTGACGCTGATATTCGTGACCTACGCAGCCGTCGCGCAGACCGGGCTCGGTCGGCTCCGACCGGCGCCGGGCGCCGCGCGGCTTCCCGTTTCGAGCCGAGGCTGAGGCGCGCCGTGTTCGACGACTTCATGATCAACACCTGGATCGCGGCGACCCTGGTCGCCGCCGTCGCGGGAGTGGTCGGGTTTTTTGTAGTCATCCGGGGCGCCTCCTTCGCGGCCCACGCCCTGCCGCTCGGCGCCTTTTCGGGCGCCGCCCTGGCCAGCCTGTTGGGCGTCGACCCGCTGCTGGGCCTGCTCGCATTCTCCGGGCTCGGCGTGGCGGGGATCAGCCAGTTCGCCCGGGGCGGCCGCCGCGACCTGGCGACGGCGCTGTCGCTGGTGATGCTGCTCGGGCTCGGGGCGCTGTTCCTCAGCCGCACGACGGAATATTTCCAGGCGGTGTATGCGCTGCTGTTCGGCCAAGTGCTCGGCGTCAGCAACGAGGATCTGTTGCCGGTTTTCGCGCTCAGCGCGGTTTCGATCGCGCTGATCGCAATGCTGTTCCGGCCGCTCCTGCTGAGCTCGGTCTCCCCTGAGATGGGCGAGACGATGGGCGTGTCGGCTCGCCTGATGGAGGTCGCGTTCCTCAGCGTGCTGGCGCTCGCCACCGCGATGGCGCTGCCGGTCGTCGGCTCTCTCTTGGTGTTCAGCCTGATGGTGGGCCCTGCCTCCGCCGCGCGAGCGTTCACTTCCCGCCCGCTGCGCGCGATGCTGCTGTCGGCGGGGTTGGCTGTCGTGACGGTCTGGGCAGCGATCGCGCTTTCCTTCATCTCCGACTGGCCGATCGGCTTCTTCGTCGGCGCCCTGGGCGCGGTCGCCTACGGCGCCGGTCGGGCCTGGCAGTCACTGGAGAGTGCGCCAAAAGCCGTCCTACCGGTCGGTCACACCATTCGATAGCGGCCTCAAGACTTATGAAACAACTCGACAGTCAGGTGCGAGAGCGTGCGGAAGCGAGCGAGCTTGGTGCGATAGAAGTCCGCGCCATGGTCGTGCGTTGTGGCGATGGAAAGGATCGCGCCGAGATGGCCGGGTCCCAAGCGCCACAAATGGAAGTCGGCCAACTCGTCGCCTTCACTCTCGACGGCGGCTTGCACCTGCCGCGCCATCGCACTGTCGGGGATCATGTCGAGCAGGACCGCGCCCGTGTCGCGAACAAGTCCATAAGACCAAGCCGCGATCACGATGGCGCCCACGATGCCGGCGAGCGGGTCCAGCCACAGCCAGTCGAAGATGCGGGCGAGGACGAGGCCGGCGATCACGAGAACTGAAACGGTGGCGTCGGCCATCACATGGATGATCGCGGCTCGCATGTTGTTGTCGCGATGCATGGCATGATCGCCGAGCGCGTGTTCTTCAAAGGCGAGGATATGTTCCTGGGTTGGCGACCCCGCGTCGTGGACGCGGACGACCGCGCGAAATTCGTGCGGCTCCGGGACCTCGTCCAGCGATTCGAAATAAGCGCCCCGGCTCGCCATCCGAAACAGGCGCGACGCGCCATCGGGCCGCACGGTCTCGATAGTGACCTCGCTCGGCGCGGCGCCTTCGACGCGCATACGAAAGCGCGGCGGCGCGCCGTCCTCAAAGATGCTGAGGGCCAGCTTACGCTCGCCAGCCGCGATGACGTGTTCCTCGTCATCATGCGCATGGCCGCCGTGCCCGTGCCCATGGTGGTGATGGTGACCGCCGCTCAGCAGCAAGACGCTCACGACGTTGACGACAAGGCCGACGACCGCGATCGGAATCGCCTGAGAAAAGTTGATCGGGACGGGTGCAAAGAACCGGCTGACCGCTTCATAGCCGATGAGTAGCGCGATCATGGCGAGAACGATGGCGCTGCTGAAGCCGGCGAGATCGCCGAGCTTTCCGGTGCCGAAGGTGAAGCGCGTGTCGGTCGCGTGGCGGCTTGCGAAGCTATAGGCGAGCGCCGCCAGCAGCAGCGCGCCCGCATGCGTGGACATATGCAGGCCGTCCGCGACGAGCGCAATCGACCCGAACAGCAGGCCGCCGGCGATTTCGACGACCATCATCGCCCCGCAAAGAGCGATGACCCACCAGCTCCGCCGTTTATTGGCGTCGTGGCCTTCGCCCAGTATGAGAGGGTCATGGACCGCGCAGGCCGGATAGTCGCGCATGGTCGAACTCATTTCAGGTAGGTGCGCACCACGTCGATCAGCTCGGCGGCTCCTTTTGCGCGCTCGGCGTCCGGTTCATGCGCCGGGTCCACGACATGGTTGCGAATATGATCTTCCATCAGCTCGGCCGTCAGGCCGTTGACGGCGCCCCGCACCGAAGCGACGAGCATCAGCACATCGGTGCAGCCGAGTTCCGCCTCCAGGGCGCGCTCGACCGCCTCGATTTGCCCCCGGATGCGCCGCACCCGGCCGAGAAGCTTCGCCTTGCTCTTGACGGTGTGAGACATGCCATCGATCATGTAGGGGGGTACCCTACATGAGGCAAGACCGCCTCACCCGTGTGACCCACCTCATAGCCCGTGCGGGTTCTCCACCCGGGGCCAGATCTCGCGCTCGAGCTTTCTGTATGGCGTCTGCCTCGGATGCGAGGGATAGGGAGCGCCCGCGTCGATATAGACGATCCCTTCCGCGATCGGCGCGAAGCCGGCAAAAAAATGGTTGGTCGACTTGATCAGCAACAGGTCCTTGGCTGCGGGATCGAGGCCGAGGTTCGAGAACACGTCGGGCTCGAAGGTCTGCGTGCGATTGGTGTTGAGGATCACCTGGATGTCCGTCCCCGACAGACGCACCAGCGCCGATGGCCCGAGCGTCATTCGGCTTGCGCCAAAACTCTGCCAGGATTCCTGCACTGCCCTGACGACTTCGACCAATGAGTCGATCGGCGCGCCGCCGTCGGGCCCGGCCTTGCCGCCAAACCGCAATTGCAGCTTCGCCCCTTCGCCAGCCGCCAGGCAGAAGGTCACCGCGATCGGATCCCAGATCGTCGCCACCGCGAAATTATCGATCCCGCGCTCGAGCATTCGGCGCAGGATCAGCGTGCCGTCGCCGGCGACGCCGCCGCCAGGATTGTCCCACACATCGGCCACGACGGCCGGCTTGCCGGTCCTTCTAGCGGCCAGTGCGAGAGCGGCGTCGAGACCGGCGTCGATTTCGAGCATCGGCATCGCGGTGCGCCCGCGCAGGCCGAAGATTTCCAGCCCCAGCGCCCTCGCGAGCGCGGCCGACTTCGCGGCGTCGCCGTCGACTATGGCGAGCATCTGCGTGCCCATTTCCGGCACGTCGGCGGCCATGAATCCATGGATCAGCGAGAGCGAGAGAACGCCGTCCCGTCCCTGCATCGCGCGCAGCCGATCGACGAAGCCGCGGATCGGCTCGCGGCTGGTCGGAAAGATGTCGATCATACGACAGTCGAAAGCGGCCATCACGGGTCGGATTTCGCCGCGCACCGTTCGCAGCGCGAGGTCGACCACATGCTCTGCGCGCTCGAGGAAATCGGTGTGCGGGAATTCCAGGAACGCTGCGAGGATATCGGCGTTCGCCACCCGCTTTTTCGTTAGATGGCTGTGCGGGTCGAGCTCCGCGGCGACGACTACCTTCGGACCGACGATCGCGCGGACCCGCTCCAAGAGATCGCCCTCGCAGTCGTCATAGCCCTGCGCCACCATCGCGCCATGCAGGCCGAGAATCACGCCATCGACCGGCAGCGCGGCGCGCAATTGGTCGAGGATCTCGTCGCGCAGGTCCTCGTAAGCCTTGCGCTGCAGCAACCCGCCCGGCTCCGCCCAGGCCGCCGTGCCTTCGATCAGCAAGAACACTTCGAGCTTCGCCCGCCGCCGCAGCACCACGATGGGCGCCGAGCATAGCGTCGGCGTATCCGGATGCCGACCCGGCCCGGCGTAAAACGCCGTCTCGAAACTCGCGCGATCGGTGGGGATCGGCGAGAAGGTGTTGGTTTCGGTGGCGAGCGACGCCGTGAAGATGCGCATGTGAGCCTCGCTGAGAACTGAAACCCGTTTGCCTGTGATTCAATTTCGCGAAATAGCGCTTTTGAACAAGATTTGCGATGCGGATGTTGCTTTATTTCGCGGATAGGAATCTTCTGCGGATGGGGCCGGGCGCCGGCAGCCGCGAAATCTGGTGGATCTATAAAGAACATGGCGACAATCGACCCGCTCTCCGGCTTCCGGCTCACCGGAAAACGTGCGCTGATCACTGGCGCGGGCGGCGGCATCGGGCGCGCGCTCGTCGCGCTGTTTCAGGCGGCGGGCGCATCCGTGATGGGCGCGGACATCACGGCGAGCGCGATGGACGGGCTCGAGCTCGACGATGGCCTCGCATTCGATCTGACGGACCCCGACGCGATCGAGGCGGCGCTGGCCCCGCTGGAGGCCGCGGGCAAGGCGCCTGATATTCTCGTCAGCAACGCCGGCTTCACGCGCAGCGAGAGGCTGGACAAGGTCGATCGCGCGGTCTGGGACAAGGAACTCGCGATCAATCTCTCCGGCGCCTTCCATGTCGCAAAACCGGTGGTCGCGGCGATGGCGAGGCGAGGCGGCGGCTCGGTCGTTTTCATCTCCACGGTCAACGCGCTCGCGCATTTCGGCAATCCGGCCTATTCCGCCGCCAAGGCCGGCTTGCTGGCGCTGGCGAGGGCGATCGCGGTCGAGCGCGGCGCCGAGGGCGTGCGCGCCAATGTCGTCTGTCCTGGTTCGGTGCGCACGCCGGCTTGGGATCATCGATTCGAAAGGTCCCCCGATCTCCTAAGCCAGATTGCGCCGCTTTATCCGATCGGGCGGATGATCGCACCGGAGGAAGTGGCGCGGGCCGCGCTGTTCCTCGTCTCGGACGCGGCCTCGGGAATCACCGGCGCCGTGCTGCCGGTCGACGGCGGTCTGACCGCGGGCAATATGCGGTTCGTGACCGACGTGCTGGGAGGCGGGTGAAATGGCCGTTGCGGCGCCGTTCGATGCTCTCGAAACCCCCTGCGTGCTGATCGACTGCGCGCGCGTGGAGGCCAACCTGAGGCGTGCGCAGGCCTATGCCGACGCGCGCGACCTGAAACTGCGGCCGCATATCAAGACCCACAAGCTCGCCCGCTTCGCGCGGCGGCAAGTCGAGCTCGGCGCCGTCGGCATCACCTGTCAGAAGCTCGGCGAAGCCGAGGTGATGGCCGACGCCGGCATCGAGGACATCTTTCTGCCCTACAACATTCTCGGGACGAGCAAGCTCGCGCGGCTGCGGGCATTGTCGGAGCGTGTGCGCATGTCGGTCACCGCCGACAGCGAGACCACCGTGCGGGGCCTGGCTGCGACCTTCCGCGACGCGCCGCGCCCCCTGCCCGTGCTGGTCGAATGCGACACCGGCATGGGACGGTGCGGCGTGCAGAGTCCCGGCGAAGCGCTCGCGCTCGCGAGGATCATCGCCGCCGCGCCGGGCCTGACTTTTCAAGGTCTGATGACCTATCCCGCCGCCGGCAAGGTAGAGGCCAACGCTTCCTGGCTCGCCGCCGCCGTGGACCTCTTGACGGGCGAAAACCTGCCGCCCGCCGTCGTCTCGAACGGCGGGACGCCGGACCTCTGGCGCGCCGCGGATGTCGCGGTCGCCACCGAGCACCGCCCCGGCACCTATATCTACCTAGATCGTTCGCAGGTCGCCCGGGGCGTCGGCTCGCTCGAGGATTGCGCCCTGACGGTGCTCGCCACCGTCGTCAGCCGCCCGACGGCGGACCGCGCCGTCATCGACGCCGGTTCGAAGACGCTCACGAGCGACACGCTCGGCATGGACGGTTTTGGTCTTGCGCTCGAATATCCCGACGCGATCATCCGCTCGCTGAGCGAGGAGCATGGCGTGCTCGACCTCTCGTCCAGCGCGAAGAAGCCTGAGATCGGCGAGCGAATCCGGATCCTCCCGAACCACGCCTGCGTGGTCTCCAACCTGTTCGACAAGGTCGCGCTGGTCGGCGAGGGAGCTGCGATCGAGATGGTTGCGGTGAGCGCCCGCGGGCGCGTCGACTGAACTTGGCGCAGTCGTCCTGCCGTTTGCTCACCAGGCCTGTAGCGCGCGAACGGCGCGCGCCTCATTTCACGCGGGTCCAGGAAAACGATTTGCAGATCCAACCGCCGAGTATGCAGCCGGCCGTGGTGAGGTTGGCGCCCTCGAGCGACATCTTGCCCGAGTAATCCTTGCCGTCCTCGGGGTTGAACGCCGTTCCTGCCCAGACGTTCGCGCCGCTCGGCTTCATGTCGTAGAATACGCGCTGGCCGATCCTTCCCGGTCCGGCCGGATCTTTCAGCCAAGTGACCATGCCGCAGAGCGCGGCGCCGTAGGGGGCGGCGCCGCAGGGGGCGAACTTCACCTTGGCTTTGCCGTCGGCGCGCGCCCATTCGCCTACGACATCGCCGGCGAACGCAGGCGCGAAAGTCAAGACGACGACGCCGGCGATCCAAAATCGACGAAGCACGAAACCCTCCCCTCGCAAGACTCTACGTGACGTCCCTGGTCGAATTTGGCGACAAACACGCGGACGCGTCAAGGCGCGGAGACGGCGTAAGGGCTGCGATCCACCGCGGCGCGTAGCCGGAAGAGAGCGCAACGACGATCGAAGGCGGGGTCAGCACGTTCGCGGGGCCGCGGCGCGGCCGCGGGACGGGCGCGCCATAGCCGTCGAAGCTCCACGGCAACAATCGGTCGCCGCTGACCGCGAACGCACGCCCGTCTCGCTCGATCATCGCGCCGTCCGGCAGACCCTCGATCGGCGCAGCGTGGATCCGTTTGCGCCCCTCGCTCAGCCGCTCGGCATGAAGCGTCGCGTCCATTTCGGCGGCTCTCGGCGGAACCCGAGAGGGCCAGGCGCGCCGGAACGCCTC
This sequence comes from Roseiarcus sp., assembly GCA_036502445.1. Lineage (GTDB taxonomy): Bacteria > Pseudomonadota > Alphaproteobacteria > Rhizobiales > Beijerinckiaceae > Roseiarcus. The sequence goes on from DASXYQ010000423.1 coordinate 8,016, forward strand.
GGCGTCGGCGCGCCGACATTCGAAACACGGCCGGTGGCCCGCCGCGAGCGCGGTCGGCTCGTCGAGAAAGAAAAGCTCGGTGTAGCCTGAGCCCCAGACCTCGCGTCGCCGGTTTTTGAACTCGCAGACGCAGGCGATCCACAGCTTCGAGGTCCAGCGACGGCGGCTCAGCGTTCGGTCGTCGCGATGAAACCTTCCGCCGCGGTTGCCCATCAGCGCGCCGCGCGTCGGCGTCGCCCAGAGCTCGCCGAACGGATCGACGCGATTGCACAACGGACGGGAGGTCAACGCACGCGGAAGATTGAAAGGGGAGAGAAGGCCGGAACCGGCGCTGGCGTGATAGGTGCGGGCGGCACGGTGTTGATGTCCCTGACGTCCGCTTGGGCGCTCGCCTCGGCCGCGACGTCGACGCCGTAGACGTCGTTCCGGAAATTGGCGACGCCGTCCCCGTTCGCCCATCCGGTGAGATAGACCCAGATCACTGGCACGGGCCTGGTGAGCTTGATGTCGTCGCGCTCGCCGTCCTTCTGTTTGGCCAACAGCGCAGCTTTGGTCCACTCGCCGTCCGGGCTAGGCGTGCCTTGCAGCAGCCATTCCGCATAGTCGTAGACGCCCTGCACGCGCACGCAGCCATGGCTGAGAAATCGATAATCGGCGCCAAACAGCCGCTTCGAGGGCGTGTCGTGCATATAGACCGCTAGCTTGTTGGGCATGCCGATGCGGATCGAACCGAGCGAATTGCCCGCGCCGGAGTCCTGGCGCAGGATGTAGTTCGCGGCGCGTTCGCTGCTCCAATTGACCGATTTCGGATTGATCTCGTTCCCGGCGCCGTCGAGGATGCGGATCTTGGAGCGGGTGAGATAGCCCGGATCCGTCTGCATCTTCGGAATGATCTCCTTCTTGATGATCGAACTCGGCACCGTCCAGGTCGGATTGAGATTGATCACCGAGATATGCGCCGCGATCTCCGGCGAGGGGTGCTCGGGGTCGCCGACGATGGCGACGTAGCGGTGCGCGACGGCGCCGTTCTCGATCGCCTCGACCGAGGTCGATGGCAGATTGACGACGACGTAACGGTCGCCAAACTCGAAATTGGCGATTTGGGAAAGCCGCTGCGCGCTCGCAGCCAATTGGGTGTGGCGAACCTCCGCCGGGATATTGATTTCCTTCAGGGTCGCGCCGGCGACGATGCCGGTCTTTCGCAATCCCATGCGCCCCTGAAAGCGTTTGACCGCGGCGGTCAGTTCGGCGCTCCAGATGTGGGCGGCGGGGCCATTGACCGGCGCCTTCGGGTCGAGGTCGCCTTCGACGGAAAGGCGCTTGCGCAATTTCGCGACGGCCGCGCCAATGGCGCCCGGGCGCAACGACGGGATGTCGGTCGGCCAGCCGCCTGCCTGCACGATCGCGGCGTAGCGCTCGGCGGCCTTGGAGGTCGCCAGGAACGTGTCGGGCTGAAACGACGGCGACGGGTCGGTTGACAGCGCCGTCTCCAACGGCGGCGGGGGCGGCGGCGGCTTCTTTTTCGGTTTCGGCGGGACCTCCACCGGGATCGGGGCGCCGGGCGCGGCTGCGGCGCCTGTCGGCGCAGGCGTCTGCGTCGGCGCTGCGGCGTTCGCTGCCGGCGGCGCTGCGAGCGCCGGCGGCGCGGCGACGCCCGTCGACGCCGGGGTGGGTTCCGGCGACGGCGCCGCGACGACCGCCTTGGGCGGCGTGGCGGGAACCGGGGCCGGGGTCGCCGCTGGCGACGGGCTCGGCGAGGGGGCGGTCTGCGCCGAAGCGCAACCGAAGCTGAGGGCGAATCCGAACAGGCCGCCGACTAAAATCTCACGAAATGTCATGTCTTTTCAGGCTCGATCTGCCCCGCGAGGCGCTTTACGCGAACGCTAACCACATCAGGGTTGCTTCAGCAACGCTAACCACAAGAGGGTTACTAAATCGCCACAACGACTTTCTTGGGGCGCATTCAGTCCGTCCCCACCATCACGATGTGCAGTCGGCGGGGCCCGTGGGCGCCGAACATCAACGACTGCTCGATATCGGCCGACCGCGACGGGCCGGTGACGAAATTCAACGAGCGCGGGAGGGCGCCGACCCCGTATGCGGCGCGCAGTCGAGTGAACACGGATTCGAAATCACCGACGACGTCGTCGGCGAAAACGACGGCGATATGATTTTCGGGCAGGAAATTGAGCGTCGTCGGGTTTTCGACCCCGGACAGGAGCGCGAGCGTGCCCGTTTCGGCGACGGCGGCGAAGGCCGCGCTGACGGCGTTGAGGTCGTAGCCGTCCGACGGCCCGTGCGAAACCTCGATCGTCGTCGCGGCCCAGGGCATCGCGGCCAGACGCGGGTCCGCGCCCATGCGCAGCGTCGCGGGCATGTTGCCCTCGCGCAACCAGCGGGCGATCTCGATCGGAACGTCGTCCGCCGACCAGACCTCCGAGATCGTGGCCGCCGTGCGCGCGGCCTCGGCCTTGAACGTCGCGATCCGCGACGCCGCGTCGCCTTGGCCTCGCGCGGGCACGATTCCGATCGGCGCCTGCGCGAGCCGCGCCGCCACCGCCGCGCGCCGGGGCGCCTCGTCGCCCGAGACGTGCAGCGAACGGCGCACGGAGGCGAGGATTTCCTCGCGGGCGGTCATCGCGGAACTTCTTCCCTCCCCGCTCTCGCGGGGAGGGAATGGCGGAGGGATGTCACTTCACCGCTCCGCTCTTGGCGCGCCATTGCGCCTGAAACGTCGATCCTTGCGGCGCGGCGAGGTCGCGGTATTTAGTCCAGCCGCCGGCGAAGGGCAGCCAGGAGAAACGCCCCTTGCGGCGGCCGGCGAGGCTCAGCGCCCGCATCGCGAGTTCGGTCGCCAGGCGATAGAGCATCGGGCGAACCGCGAAGAAGGCCCAGAACCCCAGTCCATAGCGCACCGCCGCGGGGGATAGATGCCGCTCGAACTCGCGCTCGCGCCAATGCCGCATCATGCTGGGCAGGGGAATCCGCATCGGGCAGACCTGTTCGCAGCGCCCGCAGAAGGTCGAGGCGTTCGGCAACTGGCCGCCCTCGGCGACGCCCAGCAGCGAAGGCGTCAGCACGGCGCCCATCGGGCCCGGATAGACCCAGCCATAGGCGTGGCCGCCCACCGCCTGGAAGACCGGGCAATGGTTCATGCAGGCGCCGCAGCGGATGCAGCGCAACATGTCCTCGAACTGGCCGCCGAGCATTCCGGAGCGGCCGTTGTCGAGCAGTATGACGTGATATTCCTCGGGGCCGTCGGGATCGTCGGGGCGACGGGGACCCGTCGACAGCGTCGTATAGACGGACATCTCCTGGCCGGTCGCGGAGCGCGCGAGCACGCGCAGCAATTGCGCGGCGTCGTTCAGCGTCGGCGTGAGCTTTTCGAGCGAGGCGACGACGACATGGACTTTCGGCAGAATCTGCGTGAGGTCGCCGTTGCCTTCGTTGGTGACGATGATGGAAGATCCGGTTTCCGCGATCAGGAAATTCGCTCCCGTCACGCCGATATCCGCGCTGAGGAATTTCTCGCGCAGGATGCCGCGCGCCTCGGCGAGCAGCTGCTCGGGTTGCGAGAGGTCGCGTCCGGCGGGGAGGTCGCGATGCGCCTTGCGGAAGTCGGCCTCGACGTCGTCGCGGGTGACGTGGATCGCCGGCGCGATGATATGCGAGGGCGCCTCGCCGCGCAGCTGGATGATGTATTCGCCCAAATCCGTCTCGACCGCCTCGATGCCCTCGGCCTCCATCGCGGCGTTGAGGCCGATCTCCTCGGCGATCATCGACTTGCCCTTGGTGACCCGCTTGGCGTCGTGCGCCTTGCAGAGATCGAGGAAGATCCGGCGCGCCTCGGCCGCATCGCGCGCGAAATGCACGTGGCCGCCGAGTTCCTCGACCTTGCGCTCGTAGGCCTCGAGGTAGAGGTCGAGATGGGCGAGCGTGTGGTTCTTGATGTCGCGCGCGCTGTCGCGCAACGCATCGAACTCGGGCAGCCGAGCCACCGCTTCGGCGCGCCGCGGCACGAAATTGCGGGCGTGATGCAGCGCGCGCTGCAGCCGCGCGTCGCCCAGCGCCTCGTGGGCGTTTTCCTTGAAACGCGGCGTCGTGACGGTCGCGCTCACGCCTTGGCCTCCCCCGCGCTCTCCCCGATTGGCGGCAGCTCAGTCATTCCCGCGAGCACCTCGGCGACATGGCGGACCCGAACCTTTCGACCCTCGCGCTGCATCTTGCCCGCCATGTTCATGAGGCAGCCGAGATCGCCGGCGAGCAGGGTGTCGGCGCCGCTCGCGGCGATGTTGGCGCTCTTCTGCGCGACGATCGCGTTCGACAGCTCGCCGTATTTGGCCGCGAAGGTTCCGCCGAAGCCGCAGCAGACTTCACGGTCCGCGAGATCGACCAGCCGCAGCCCTTCGACGCTCGCGAGCAGTTGGCGCGGCTGCCTCTCGACGCCCAGTTCGCGTAGGCCCGAGCAGGAATCGTGATAGGCGACGATGCCGTCGTAACGCGCCTGGACCGAGGTCACGCCCAACGTATCCACCAGGAAGCTCACGAGCTCCCGGCATTTGGCGGCGAAGGCGGCGGCTTTCAGCGACATGTCGGGCTCGTCGCCGAACAGGTCGGGATAGTGTTTGGCGAGCATGCCCGCACAGGAGCCGCTCGGCGCCACCACGTAGTCGCAATCCGCGAAGGCGGCGATGGTCTGGCGCGCGATCGCCTTGGTATGGGCGCGATCGCCCGAGTTATAGGCCGGCTGGCCGCAACAGGTCTGTGCGGGCACGACGACCTTGCAACCCGCGTTCTCGAGCAGCTTGACCGCCGCGAAGCCGATGCTCGGCCGGATGAGATCGACGAGACAGGTAATGAACATGCCGACCCGCTTGCCGGCGCCCGGCGATCGCTTTTCTACATCCGTCAAAATCGGGGCTCCCGCGGCGACGGCGCGGACATTGGACCAGCGACGACCGCGTTTCAAGGCAGAGGCGGCAAATCCCGGCAAATCCCCTCTTCCGGGAGAGGGTTAGGGTTAGGGTGAGGGTGAGGGGTCTCGGCCGCAGCGCGTATTCAGGGGAGAGCGATGGAGCCGACAGGGAGCTCGGAGGTTTTTCTTGCGGTCGGACAACGTCACGACGTCATTGCGAGCGGAGCGAAGCAATCAAGGGGCCGCATCGCGCCGCCCCTGGATTGCTTCGTCGCTTCTCCTCGCGATGACGTTTCAGATAGATCGGACGCCGCTCTGGCGATAGGCCGATGGAGTCGATTGCGAGACCACGCTCCTCAACCACCGAACCCGGGCAGCCCGAGGATTTTCTGGTTTCGTGACTTTTCAAGGCTTTGCGAGGCGGAAAATTTTCCTTCGCTTCCGTCGAACGCCGAACTCGCCGCCAGCAATCGCTGCGGCGGCGCGACGAGGCGGGGCGGCGCCGAGTCGGCCGGGGCGGGAAGCTGCTCCCTCCCGAAGCCGTGATAGCGGTCGAGCTCGCCGTTCAGCTTGATCAGCCGGTCCATCGCCTGCAGATCGCCTTGCATCATCATCGTATGCGCGACGACCATCGCCTCGCCTACTCGGGCGATCTGTAATTGCACGTAACTCGACGGTGGGTCGACCTCACGCTTTTCCAGCATCTCGGCGATGATCTGCCGCACG
>DASXYQ010000424.1:0-20134 GCA_036502445.1 Roseiarcus sp.
CAAACAAATTCGGGACGTCCCAACTCTGGAGGTAGCGGTTGATCGCGCTGGTTCCGGGGTCCGTGCCCATGATCGCGCCGCCGCAGAGGTGGGTCGTCTGATATTTGGTGATGTCGTAGGGGCCCTTACGATATTCCTTCAGTGTTTCCTTCGCCCCCATCGCCTTGATTATCTCATCGAAGCGATCGGTCAGAAATGCGTTCTGCTTCAACTCGTTTTCATGGAAGTCGATCGTCATCCGCATGAGCGGGCGGCCGAACCGATCCTTGTAGGTCGGGTCGAGGTCGAGATAGACGTCGCGGTAGCTGTAGAAGCTTCCGTGCACCCCGGTCCCCGGCTTGACCGAGCTGAGGTAATTGTCGCGCACCGCCGACTTCCACTTGGCGCCCCAGCGCGGCGTTCCCGCCGGGACGGGCGTCGTCTCGATCGGACGCCCGTTGGTCTGGACCTGGCCCATATAGCCGCCGCCGACGAAGCGGTGCGGACCATGATCGAAATTGTCGCCGTTGAACTCGTCGATGCACATGCCGATCGCGCCCGAGGCGATGAACGGGTTGAAGTTGAATTTCGCCTTGTCGAAGAAGCCGGTGACATCCGAAATGGTCTGATGGGTGTAGTTGCGCCCGATCACGCCTTGGTTAGCGACGGGGTCGTAGGGCTTGCCGATGCCCGACAGCAGCAGGAGTTGGACATTGAAGACCGTGTAGGCCGAGAGGATCACGAGGTCGGCCGGCTGCTCCCATTCCTCGCCGCTGGTGTCGACGAAGGTGACGCCGGTCGCGCGCTTGCCCGAGCCGTCGGTATTGATCCGCGTCACCTCGCAATTGTCGCGCGCGAGGAAATTCGATTTACGCACCAGCACCGGCAGGATCGTGGTCTGCGGGCTCGACTTGGAATTGTTGCCGCAACCGAACCATTCGCAGAACCCGCAATAAGTGCAGGGGCCGAGCCGGACGCCGAGCGGGTTACGGTACGCCTGAGACATGTTGCCCGAAGGTTGCGGAAACGGCTTGTAGCCGAGCTCCCGCGCCGCCTTGGCGAACAGCGTATAGCTGAAGGGCTGGGCCTGCGGCGGATTGGGATAGGGACGCGATCTCGGCCCCTCGAACGGATTGCCGCCCTCCAGAATCTTCCCCTTCAGATTGCCTGCCTGACCAGAGGTCCCGCACAGATATTCGAAACGATCGTAATACGGCTCGATCTCGTCGTAGGTGACGCCCCAGTCCTGGATCGTCATGTCCGGCGGCAGGAATCCCGCGCCATAGCGCTCGGTCAGGTGCGTCTTCAACACGAAGTCCGACGGCAGGAACCGCCAAGTCTCCGCGTTCCAATGGACGCCGCCGCCCCCGACCCCGTTTGGCGGCATGAAGGCGCCCCATGTGCGGATCGGCAGAGCCGTCTGGTCCATCTTGTTGCGAAAGGTGAAAGTCGTCTGATCCGGCCGCAGAAACAGTTCATGACGAATGCGATAGCGCAATTCGTCCTGATCGTAGTTGGGCGGAAAATCGGTCGCTGCGTCTCGCCACGGGCCGCGTTCGATCGCGACGACCTCGAGCCCTTCGTCGGTGAGCTCATTGGCCATGATCGAGCCCGTCCAACCGAGGCCGATGATGACGACGTCCTTGTGAGGAAGTTTGCGCATCGTCCCCTCAGGTCTTTCGCGGCGTCCAATCGGCGCGCCCTGTTATGCCCACGGGCGGCAGCGGAAAGCGTTCGTTGTGCCGGCCGACCCAATCGCGATAGTCGTAGCGCGCGCCGGGGTAGCCGATCATGCGCCAAGCGACCATGTCGCGATTGCCGCCATAGATCGGGTCGGCGAAGAAGCCCTGCTGCACATCTTTGAGCAGCAATTCGAAAAGCGCCTTGCCGTCGGCCCCGTCGAGCTTCACGGTCGAGCTCTCGAGGCCCGTCAGGATCGCATCCTTGTCGGCGTCGCCGAGTTCGGCGAAGGCCTTGCCGCCATGGTTCGCTCGACAAAATCGATCGAGCGCCGCGAGGCCTTCGCGGTATTGCTGAGCCGGGCCGGCCTCGTCTTGGGGACCCTGTTGCTTGATGCCTTTGAGAAACGGGGGGCGGACGTAGAGACCCTCCTGCCGGCCATAGGGACCCGCGAGCTGGCGATCGATGAATAGCGCGCATCCCGCGTCCTTGCCCCCGGGCGTCTCGGCGTCCGCAGGAATGATCCGGTCGGCGATCGCCTCGACGGCCGCGCCCTCCGCGCCCGTGAAATAGACCCAGGGGCCAGGGAGAACGGGCGTCGGAGGCACGCCCGCGCCGGGACGCCAGGGCAGTTGCCCGGCGATCGTTCCGGCGCGCGTGATGACGCTGCCGCCAAAGAAGATCGCTGTGCTCGTCAGCAGATCGCGCCGCCGAATGTCCATTGGGGTCCGCCCTGGCTCGACGTGGCATATTCCTCGAGGATAGCCGCGCTCCTCAGGAGATTCCGGCACGGCCGCGTATGCTGGCCACTGCAATTCTCGATAGCGCTTTTGGCCGTGGTCGGCTTTCTCAATTCGACGAGATTTTCAAATTCGCCCGATGACGAGGCGGGGGCACTGGGAAAGGGTTTGCAATTCAAGTTAGCCGATTGCGGGCCGTGCGGAGCAGGTTCGGAATCTACTCAGAAATTCCCCAGCGTCGAAATCAACAGTCGTGACCGGCATGACCGCGTCGGCGACCTCATGCGCCCGCGCCGGGCAGCAGCGCCCGCAATTGCTCGATCGTATCCGCCTCAGCGACCGGCTTGTCCTGACGCCAGCGCAGCATCCTCGGGAACCGCGTCGCGATGCCGCTCTTGTGGCGTTTGCTGAGGGCAATGCCTTCGAACCCGAGTTCGAACACCATGGTCGGGCGGACGCTGCGCACGGGACCGAAATTCTCGACGGTAGTCTTGCGGATCAGCGCGTCGACCTGGCGCATCTCCTCGTCCGAGAGGCCGGAGTAGGCCTTGGCGAAAGGCACCAATAAGCGGCTCTCGTCTTCGGGCGGCCCGCTCCAGACGGCGAAGGTGTAGTCGCTGTAGACGCCCGAGCGCCGCCCATTGCCGCGCTGCGCATAGACGAGCACGGCGTCCACGCTCATTGGATCGAGCTTCCATTTCCACCAGAGATTGGCGCCGCTGCGACGTCGCCCGACGCCGTATTCCGTGGTCTCGGACTTCAACATGAAGCCCTCGGCGCCGAAAGTGCGCGCTTCCTCGCGCAGCGCCTGAAACGAAGCCCAGTCGGGACTGCGCAGCACGGGGCTGAGGCGCAACGGGATCGGCTTGCCCATCGCGCCGGCGCGAGCCCTCGCGTCCCGTACGACCTCCTCCAGCACGCGCCTGCGCTCAGATTGCGGACGACGCCGGACGTCCGCGCCCCCATGTTCGAGAATGTCGTAGGCGATGAAGGCCACGGGCAGCCCGAGCAATATCTTCGCGGCGAGAACCTTTCGGCCGAGCCGCTGTTGCAGCGACGCGAACGGCTGGATGTCGGAAAGTTTATCGTCGTCGAGCGCTGGGGCCTCCGCGGCCTGCGGCTTCACCACGAGGAGCTCGCCGTCGAGCACCTCGCCGTCGGGAATCCAGCTCTGCAGCGCCGCCATTTCCGGAAAGCTCTCGCTCACGAGCTCCTCGCCGCGCGACCACAGCCACCAATGACCCGCGCGCTGGATGTACTGCGCGCGGATGCCGTCGAACTTCCATTCCACGAGCCAGTTTTCGACCGGCCCCAGCAGCGCCGGCATTTCATCGAGCGGCGCCTGGAACGAATGCGCGAGAAAGAAGGGATAGGGGTGGCCGCCCACCGCCCCCTGCCCCGCCTCGTCGTCCGCGGCGATCAGCGCGGCGAAGTCCTCGGCACGGAGCGTGCGGCCGGCCTGGGTATAGCCCATCATGCGTTGCGCCATACGCTTTGCGTCGACGCCTGATACAGCCGATAGAGACTGAATCACCTGCAGCTTGGATACGCCGATCCGCAAGGCGCCGGTGGTCAGCTTGAAGAACGGCAGCCGCTCCTCATCAGGCAGAACGCGAATCCATTGCAGCAGGCGTTTGTACCTCTCGGAATCGTCGAGGCTCCTCAGCGCGAGCAGGCGCTCGCTCATCCAGAAGTCGAGCGATACGTCTTCGCCTCCCTCGGGAGGGGGCAGCAGCAGCGCCAGCGTCTCTGCGAGGTCGCCGACGCTCTGATAGCATTCCTCGATCAGCCATTCCGGCAATCCCGTCTGTTCGAGCGCCAACTGGCGAAGCAGCTTGGTCGAAATCATCTGGCGCGGCTTGCCGCCGGCGAGAAAATAGACGGTCCACGCCGCGCTCGCCCAAAGCCGCGGGTCCGCGACGGCGGCGCGCAGATAATCCTGCAACGCCTGGTTCTTGTGATGGGTCGAAGTGGCGGCGTCGAGCCGACGATAGAGAGCGGCAAAGGTCTTCACGGCGCTTCTCCCGCGCCGACCTCACCGGCCGAGGGCGGATCATCCTCCAGCGCCTCGTCGCCGTAATCGACGGCGACGGCTCGGGCGTCGAGACCATTTTCGCCGAGATAGCGAACGAGCGGCGCTACGCCGCCATGGGTGACGAACGCGCGCGTCGCGCCGGTCGCCGCGATCGCCTGCAACAGACCCGGCCAGTCCGCATGGTCGGAAAGCGCAAACCCCTGGTCGACGCCGCGCCGCCGACGATTGCCGCGCACCTGCATCCAGCCGCTCGCAAAGGCGTCGGAATGGCCGCCGAACCGCCGGAGCCAAGGGCTGCCCGCCGCCGATGGCGGCGCGAGCACGAGCGCCCGCTCGAGCTGCTTTTTGTTCAGCCCGTCGCTCACCATGAGGGTGCGCGGCAACGCGACGCCGCGTTCGCGATAAATCGCGTTGAACGGCTCTACCGCGCCGTGGCAGACGATCGGTCCGATTTCAGGGTCGACGTGTCTGAGAATGCGCTGCGCTTTGCCGAGGCTGTAGGCCAGCATGACGCTCGCGCGCCCCCGATCGGCGTTCTCGCGCCACCAGCGATTGATTCCGTCGAGAATTTCGCCTTGCGGGCGCCAGTGGTAGATCGGCAGGCCGAAAGTCGATTCCGTGATGAACGCATCGCAGCGCAGCGGGGCGAAAGCCGGGCAAGTTCCGTCCGCCTCGAGCTTGTAGTCGCCGGAAGCGACCCAGACCTCGCCGCGAAACTCCATACGTATCTGCGCGGAGCCCAAAATGTGGCCGGCCGGATGCAGCGAAACTTTCACGCCGTTCCGGTCGACGGTTTCGCCATAATCGACGCCCTGCACGGCTGCATCGCCCAGACGCCTCGAGAGAATGGGAACGCTATCGTGCTGGCAGAGATAGGCCTCGCTGCCCCGGCGCGCGTGGTCGGAATGACCGTGCGTGATGACCGCGCGCGATACCGGCCGCCAGGGATCGACATAAAAGTCTCCCGGCGGACAATAGAGGCCTTCGGGACGCGGAACGATCAAATCCATCGGGGCTATGGCGGGGAGTGAGCGGGTCTATGCCGGTAATATGCACGAACGCGGCGAAAACAAGCCTCCCGCGTCGCCTCGAGGTTTCCAAGCGGCCGGCAGGCAAGTAGCGGAATCGAGCAACCCGAAGGCGGTCTTGCCGACGTCGAAGCGTCTGGAATTCGTCTCGAAGACGCCTACATCTCGATGAAAGGCGGTGGCGATGGAGCCCCTCGCGTTTCCATCTGTCGAGCCGACAATTCGCGAGAGGAGACGCCATGAGGAAACCCAGTGCGCTTCCGGCGCTGATTTTCGTTCTCATCCTCTTCGTCGGCTTGGGCATCGCCTACGTGGCGAGCGGGCATCCTGTCGCGAGCGCGGTCATCGCGACCGTGACCGTCATCGTCGCCTTCGTGGTCTCGAGTTCCGTCAAAGTCGCAGACCAATGGGAGAAGGTCGTCGTTCTCAGGCTCGGACGCTTTCGCTCGCTCGAGGGTCCAGGGCTGTTCTTGATTATCCCCGTCATCGAGAGCGTCGCCTATTGGATCGACACCCGGGTCATCACCGCCACTTTCAAGGCCGAAAAGACGCTCACCAGGGACACGGTGCCCGTCGATGTCGATGCGGTGCTGTTCTGGAAGGTCGTCGATCCGAAAACGGCGGCGCTCGGGGTCGCCGACTATGTCTCGGCGATCAATTGGGCGTCCCAGACCGCGCTCCGCGACATCATCGGCAAGACCGCGCTCGCCGACATGCTCGAGGGTCGGGAGAAGATCAGCGGCGAACTGCAGAGCGTGATCGACGCTCGCACCGAGCCTTGGGGCGTCAACGTCATCTCGGTGGAGCTCAAGGACGTGCTGATACCGCCGGCCTTGCAGGACGCGATGTCGATGCAGGCGCAGGCCGAGCGCGAGCGGCAGGCGCGCGTGATCCTCGGCGATTCCGAACGCCAGATCGCGGAGAAATTCAACGAGGCGGCGAAGAGCTACGCCGACAATCCGACTGCGTTCCATCTGCGCGCGATGAACATGCTCTACGAGGGCCTGAAGCGGAACAATGCGACCATCGTCATCGTGCCGAGCACTGCGGTCGAAACGATGCAATTGGGAGGAATGCCGGGACTGACGACGATCGCCGGCGCCATGGCGCAGACGCGCGGGCCGCCAACCGCTCCGCCCCCCTAAATCGGGCGCGCGAAATCGACGCGTTGAACGGCGCGAGTGTCGGTCGACGGCTTGCCTAGTCTGCGGAGACATCGCTCGCGTTGGAGAAGGGGCTTGCGACCACGGCGCGCATCAACTCGCGCATCTCTGCAGAGCGCCGAACTCCAAAACTCGATTCGAAATGAGTTTGCGCTTCTGACCACGCTTTGCGCGCTGCCTCCTGACGTTTTTCTCCCTCCCGTGTCAAACACAAGACCTTCGCGCGAAGGTCGGATGGGTCAGATTCGATCGCAATCAGGCCGTCGCGTTCCAAAGGTTGGATATTGTGCCCAAGAGTGCTGCGGTCCATTGCCATTTCACTCGCCAAGGCGTTGATCGTCAACTTACCCCTGCGTTTCAGCCTGGCCAATATCGAAAACTGCGTCGTGCGCAGGCCGACCGGAGCAAGATACTGGTCGTACATTTGAGTCACGTGTCTCGCCGCCGAACGAACCGCGAAACAATTGCAATCGTCTGCGTCGGGGCGCGTTTCGTCAGCCATTTTTAGTCCTCGTCCGCCTCACAAAAAGGGCATATACACAGAAATACGGAGTGCATGTTGAAATTGCAAGGGGGCGACGAGCGAGGCTCATGGCACGGCGTTTTCATTGTCGTGCTTGGTCGCGGAGAGGTTGGAATGTGAGCCTCGAGCGATGAAAGGCGTCGACGGCAAGCGCCCCGAAGGATCGGCAGCGGCGCAAAAAAAATGGCGCGGGCAAGCCCGCGCCGGTCGCTCCTCGCCGACGAGTTCCCTTCAGGGCCGCCGGCACGTGCATTTTCGCTGCGTCAGTGCGGAAGCTTGTCGGCGAGAACGTCCACCCGACGGATTTCCGGCTGCTTGACGAACAGCTGTGACGCTTTGGACATCAATTGCTTCGCGAGCTTGCCCTGCAGATGGGCCTCCCGACCATGTTCGTTCGCAAAAGCGTCGAATATGCCGAAGGTGCTGTTTCCCATCCTGATCGCGAACCAGGCCATCGTCTCCGGCTCCTCGTCGACCATCGATCGGGCGTTCGACAGAAATGACGCGACCTCCTGCTCCATTCCGGGCTTGGCTTCGAGTTGGACGTAAAGCGCATGGTTTGTCATTTGGCTTCTCCTCTCGTTGCCCCCACGAAGGTGGCTAAAGCAGAAGTACGCCTATACTAAGGCGATCGTAGACAAATTTCAAGGTACAATCGAATTCGCCTCAATCAATGCGGGCTGATTTGCATCATAATCTGGCTCACGCGGCTCCAAAATTTTGCCTTATTCGCGGGAATGACCTTCGATGTCTTCCATTTCAACCAGACAATCATCGGCAAATCTTTCAGACCAGCTCGCCGAACTCCTCGATTCGAAACTCCCCTGCCGATCGCTCGCCCTTGCCCGCCAGTTCAGCCTCGCGCCCGCGCAGTTCGACGCGCCTGATCTTGCCCGAGATCGTCTTCGGCAGTTCGCTGAATTCGATCCGCCTTATCCGTTTGTACGGCGCGAGCCGCTCTTTCAGGAACTTGAAAATCGACAGTGCGGTGGCCCGGTCGGGGCCGTGACCGGGCGCCAGGACGACATAGGCCTTGGCCACGGTCAGCCGCGCGGGATCGGGGGCCGGCACGACCGCCGCCTCGGCGATCGCCTCGTGCTCGATCAGCGCGCTCTCGAGTTCGAACGGACTGAGGCGATAATCGTTGGATTTGAACACGTCGTCGGCGCGCCCGACATAGGTGATATAGCCGGTAGCGTCGCGCGTGGCGATGTCGCCGGTGCGGTAATGGTCGCCCTCGAGCGGGCGCAGGCTGCCGTCGTCGTCCTGGTAGCCCAGCATCAAACCTAACGGCCGGGCCGCGAGCGGGATCGCGATCTCGCCATGATCAGCGGCCGGGAGCCCGTCGGCGTCGAGCAGGACGACACGATAACCCGGCAGCGGACGTCCCATCGAGCCCGCGACGACCCGCTGGCCGACGGCATTGCCGATCATCATCGTCGTCTCGGTCTGGCCATAGGAATCGCGCAAGGACACGCCCCAGGCGCGGGCGACCCGCTCGATCACTTCCGGATTGAGCGGCTCGCCCGCGGAGTTGGCCTCGCGCACGCTCACTTTCCAGGCTTCGAGGTCGAGCTGAATCAGCTGGCGCCAGACCGTCGGCGGCGCGCAGAACGAAGTGATCTCGTGCGCGACGAGATCGTCGAGCGTCGCGCGCGGCTCGAACCGCTTGGCGAGCGCGACGATGCAGGCGCCCGCGTTCCAGGGCGCGAAGAAGCTCGACCAGGCGTGCTTGGCCCAGCCGGGCGAGGAAATGTTGAGATGCAAATCGCCTGGCCTCAAGCCCAGGCCGAACATGGTCGAGAGGTGCCCGATCGGATAGCTCGCATGACTGTGCATGACGAGCTTGGGCCGCGCCGTGGTGCCCGAGGTGAAATAGAGCAGCATCGGGTCTTCGGCCGGAGTCGGCCCATCCGGCTCGAAATGCGCCGAGGCTCTCAGCAGCGAAGCATAGTCGCGCCAACCCGCCGGCGTGCCGCCGACCGCGATGCGCACGGAATCCTGCCCCTGCCCTGCGAATTTGGCCGCGTCGCCGCCGTCGGCGATCACGAAACGCGCGCGGCCCCGTGCGAGGCGATCGGCGATGTCCGCGCCGGTCAGCAGCGTCGTCGCGGGGATCACGACCAGGCCGAGCTTCATCGCCGCCAGCATCGCGACCCACAAGGGCGCGACGTTGCCGAGCATCAGCAGCATCCGATCGCCGCGCCGGGCGCCGAGCCCGCGCAGGCCGTTGGCGAGGCGCGACGAAAGCGCCGAGAGCTCGGCGAAGCCGATAGTTTCCACGCTATCGCCAAGGATTTTCAGCGCGGCCCGCGCGCCGTGTTCGCCCTTCGCCAACTCCGCGTCGAACCAGTCGAGCGCCCAGTTGAACCGTTTCGGGCGCGGCCATTTGAAGCCGGCGCGGGCGAAATCGTAATTTTCACCGACCGCGAGCAGAAAGTCGCGCGCGGATTTGAATTCCTCGGTGGACATCTCGCTCAGGCCGCCGTTCGCGTGATTTCGACCTTGTCGGGGTAGAAGGCGAGATATCCTTTGATCGCTTCCACCCCCGATATCGGGGTCTCATAAGTCCAGACCGCATTCGCGTCGAGGTCGGCGCCGGACTTCAGGGTGAAATAATTCGCGATGCCCTTGTAGGGGCACCTCGTCTCGTGCGCCGTCCGCGCGAAAACGCTCATGTCGGCGTCCTCACGCGGCACGTAATAGACGGCAGTATATACGTGCTCTTTCAGCTCCAGCGCATGCGTGGTGTCGACGATCGTGCGCCCGCGCCAGCGCACGACGAGGCGGCCCGGCTCAGGAGAAATCGTGATGGGATGATCGTTGGGCATGCTCGCGTCCTTTCCGCGTCGCTCGGCTGACCCGAGGCCAGCTTGGGATTGCCACGCCGCCGCGATCAGATGACGTTGCGGGAATCCTCTTGCGACGACGCGACGCGGCGATGATACGCCTCGCCGCCGGTTCCGTGAACCCCTGCCGCAACGGCAGGCCGCGAGAAAACCTTCTGATATGCGGTGGTTGACTCGGTAGCAGTCGGCGATCTTCGCTTTCGTCTGGGCCGCCTCTACGCTGCCTACGCCGACAGGCTCGGTAAACCCAACGGCGTCTCGCCGCGTCCGGCGACCTGATCTTTAGGATCGCGGCTGCAAGTCAAGATTCCTCGCTCTCCTCCGCGCTCCGTCCACGATAGAGCGCCTCATAATCGCGGCCGCCGTAGAAAATATTGGTGATGCGGACGCAATCGCTTTCTACTTTGTACGCAATCACCGCTCGCCGCTCGAAAGGAACGGCGCGCAGCCCCGGCTCGAGATCGTCGCGCGGCCTGCCGCCAAGAGGAACATCGCCGATCCGCCGACATCGTTCGCGAATACGTCCCACGAAACCCTCCGCGACGACGGGACTCAGGCTCGCGCGATAGACCAAACGGTAGATATCCTCCAAATCGTCCAATGCCTCGGGGCGAAAGCGGACTTCAAGTTGCCGCATCGCCGTGCGCGGTCACGGTGTCGGCGTGAAGTTTCGCGAGACGGGCCTCGAGCTCGTCGAAACTTAAATCCGGCCGTGGGTCGTCCAGCGAACGCCGCACGCGCGCGCGAATGGCGTTCAGGCGTTCGGCGTCCTCCAGGCGCTGTTTGAGCCAGACGCGGACCGCATCGCGCAAGGCTTCGCTGGTGGAGGCGTATTCGCCCGCCTCGACGCTGTCGCGCACGGCGCGCAGCATGTCCGGCGTCATGGTGATGCTGATCTTCTCGGCGTTTTGCATGACGGCGCCCTTACCTTGAAGCGTGTCAAGTAGCATATAATCCCACCACGGTCAAACAGGGATTCACGGTCTGTTCCAGTCCCAGTCGGGCCCGTTGCGTGCTCCGGCAGCATTCCAACCGACCCGATTCGGGCCAAGGGGAGAAAGGCTACTCCACCCGCCTGCCCTTCGGAGCGTACGGATTCTTGCTCCCCCCGCGCATCGAGAGCCTGATCGGCACGCCGAACAGGCTGAACGTCTCCCGCAGCCCGTTGGTGAGAAAGCGCTTGTAGCTCTCGGGGATGCTGTCGACGTGATTGCCGAACAGCACGAAGAACGGCGGCCGCGCCTTCGGCTGGGTCATGTAGCGGATTTTAACGCGGCGGCCGGAGACCGCGGGCGGCGGGGTGGCGTCGATGACGGGCGCGAGCCAGCGGTTCAGCCGGCCGGTCGAGATGCGCACGTTCCAGACCTCATGCGTCGCGACCACCGCCTCCATCAGCTTGTCGACATGCGCGCCGGTGAGGCCGGAGACGGGGATCACGCGCACGCCGCGCAGCTGCGGCAGCAGCCGGTCCGCCTCGGCGCGCAGTTTCTGCGCCTCGAGGCTCTTGTTTTCGATCAGATCCCATTTGTTGAGTCCGATCACGAGCGCCCTGCCCTCGCGCTCCACGAGATCGGCGAGCGTCAGGTCCTGCTTCTCGAACGGGATCGTCGCATCCAGCAGCAGGATCACGACCTCGGCGAAACGCACGGCCCTGAGCGCGTCGGCGACCGCCAGCTTCTCCAGCTTCTCGACGACGCGTGAGCGTCGCCGCAGCCCCGCGGTGTCGAACAATTTGAGCCGACGGTCGCGCCAGGTCGTCTCCAGACTGATGCTGTCGCGGGTGAGGCCCGGCTCGGGGCCGGTCAAGAGCCGGTTCTCGCCGAGGATGCGGTTGAGCAGCGTCGACTTGCCGGCGTTCGGCCGCCCGAGCACGGCGATGCGCAGTGGCTTCGTCGTGTCGACTTCGCTGCCGTCCTCCTCGTCGCCGAGCACGAGCGGCTCGGGGTCGTCGTCCTCGGAAGCGTCGAGCCGCGCCGAGACCGGCAGAACTTCGCGTAAGGCGTCGTAGAGATCGCTGGTTCCGTCGCCGTGTTCGGACGAGAACGGGATCGGCTCCCCCAGCCCCAGCGCATAGGCCTCGTGGACGCCCTCGCGCGCCATCGCGGCCTCCGCCTTGTTGGCGATCAGGATGATAGGCTTGTCGGCGCGGCGCACCGCGGCTGCGAAATGCCGGTCGCTCGGCGTCACCCCGGCGCGCGCATCGACCACGAACAGGATCGCCTCGCAATCGGCGAGCGCGAACTCGGTCTGCGCGCGCATCCGCCCGGCGAGCGTGGCGGGGTCGCCCTCCTCCAGGCCGGCGGTGTCGACGATGGTGAATTCGAGATCGCCGAGCCTGGCTTCGCCTTCGCGCCGATCGCGCGTCACGCCGGGAGTGTCGTCGACCAGCGCGAGTCTGCGACCGACCAGCCGGTTGAACAGCGTCGACTTCCCGACATTGGGACGCCCGATGATGGCGACCTTCGCCGTCACGCAATGGCTCGAGTGAGGATCACTTGGGAGCCGGCGCGTTGGAGGCGACGACGCCGAGCAGCGATTCCGCGCTTTGCCGTTCGCTCGTGGGCGCCTCCGGATCGGCGACGACGAGATCGAGCCACTTGCCGGCGGTCGCATAGTCCTTCGCCTGGATCGCGATCGCGCCCAGCGTCAGCCGCGCGGTGTTGCGAAATACGCCGGTCGGCGTCGCCAGCGTCTCGAGCTGGGATTTGGCGGCGTCGGCCTCGCCGGCGTCGAGACGCGCGAGCGCCGCGCGCAGCCGCGCGGCGTCCCTGAACAGCGGATCGAGCGATGCATCGTTGGCGAGGCCGTCATACGCTAGCGCGCCCGCCTTCGGATCGGTCTTGGCTGTCAGCGCCGCCTCGGCGAACCGCGCCAACGCCTGATAGCCCCCAGGCGCGTCCGCCGCGACTTTCGCGAGCGCCGCCCGGGCCTCCTCGGCCTTGCCGCCGCGATCGAGCTCGAGCGCCTGCTGAAACGCCGCGCCCGCCGCTTCCGAGGCTTGCAGCCGACGATACTCATAATAGCGGTAACCGCCAGTCGCCAGCACGATGACCACCGCCACAGCGAAGATGAGGTTCTGATTCTTGGTCCAGAATTCGACCGCTTTGTCGCGACGAACCTCTTCGTCGACTTCCTGAAAGATATCGCTCATCGAACCGCTCGTTAAACTACGCCCGGACGCTGGGCGCAGGATCAGGGCGAGGCCGTTAGCACGACAGGACTGCGAAAGCGAGGATGCGGCGTGAAATAGAAGGCGCCCGGCCACACGACGTCATGGCGAGCGCAGCGAAGCCATCCAGCGGTCCCGCCGCCGGGGCCTTTCGAACCTTCACCCGTTCGCCCTGCGTCACGGCTGGATCGCATGGCTTCGCTCGCGATAATGGAAAGCGCCGGAGACAATTGCGCTGGGGGTTACAGGTTATGGTGACTCCCACCAACACGGAATCGCGCGTATTCTTCAGGGGCCACATATACTGCCGGAAAATGGGGCGCGTCGTGACTTGGGGAGAGGCTGTGAACTCCGCGACGATCTTCGCCGACGCCAGCTACGACGGCAGCAACAAGGCGGCAGGCTGGGCCGCGTGGATCAAGGCCGACGGTCGCGCATCTGCGATGGCGTCGGGCGCGTTCAAGACCATGCCGTCGACGTCGTCCGACGCCGAGTTGCTCGCCCTCGCCAACGCCATGCATTCGGCGAACCGGCTCGGCATGATCGATGACGGCGCCGAAATCCTGCTGCAGTCCGATTCCACCTATGCGTTGTCGATCGTGCTCTGGGCCATTCCGGGCTCGACCGAGCGTCCGCACGCGAACAGCGCCGCGATCATCCGCAGCAAAAACCCGAAACTGAAGGACGACGCCAAGAAAGCGGTCCAGGTCATCCGGGCCATCGTCGCCGCGCGTGGGCTGAAGATCGCGTGCCGCCACGTCCGTGGCCATACGGAAGGCGAGGGCCGCCAGTACGTCAACCGGGCCGTCGACGCCGCCGCGCGCAAGGCGATGCGGCAGGCGAAGAAAACATCGCACGCGCTGCAATGAAGGTCGCCGGCAGCCTTCTCGGGGCGCCTATCGCTTTCGCGCACGTCGGCTCGCCGATAGTGCGGGCGGCGAGGGTGGAGCGACTCGATCAAATGTCGAGATCGGCTTCGAGGTCCGCGAGTTTAGCTAAGTGCCGGCAGAGCCCGGGCTTGAGCGGCGTCGCGCCATAAACGGGAATGGTGAGACGAACGCGACTCCCCTCTTTTCCGTAAATGTGGTGGCTGCCGTTGATCCTCAGAAGCTTCCAGCCTCGCCGTTCCGCCATCCTGGCGAACTCGCGGCCAGAGACAACTTTCAAAGGGCGATTTCCAGAACGCGCTCTTTGCCGTCGCGAAACGGCGGCTCGATTTCGACCGACAGGCAGCCTTCGATGGCCTCGCGGAGATTGGCGAGCAACTCTTCCATGGTCTCGCCCTGGGTGGCGCAGCCCGGAAGCGCGGGAACCTCGGCCCAATATCCCCCCGCCTCGTCCTCGTGGATGATGGCCTTGACGTTCATTGGGCTTCTCCTCGATGCAAGGTGTATTCCTCGGCGACTCCCTGCCACAAGATGAGAGGGTCGGGTCAGACGGAGATCGGCCTCAGCCCCCGGATCGGCGTCACCTTCTCCTCCTGGGGTCCGGCGGCGTCGACGAAGTGGCGCAGTCGATCCCTGAGATCGAAGAGCTCGTCCAGCGGCATATTGAGGAAGCAGTAGAACTCGCCCAGCATCTGCTCGGTGCGCTCGCGCAGCGCCGTCCCCTCGGGCGTCAGATCGACTTGCACGCGGCGCTCGTCGGCGGGCGAGCGTCGGCGCGTGATCAGCCCCTTGGCCTCGATCCGTTTCAACATCGGCGACAGCGTGCCGAAATCCATGCGCAATGCCGCGGCGAGGTCGCCGACGCCCTGGGGCCCGCGCTCCCACAACACGACCAGGACCAGATACTGCGGATAGGTCACGCCGAGCTTTTGCAGGAAAGGCACGAACAGTCGCGTCATGTGGTTGCCGGCGGCGTAGAGCGCGAAGCAGAGATGATTGTCGAGGCCCGGCATTTCGACCGGGGCGATCGGGCTTGGACCGCCCTTACTTTTTCTTGCCTCTCGTCCCATGGATGACGTCCTGAAAGCTTGTGTGGGAGCACGGCTCGGCGCGGCGCGCCCCGGCGAGATCGACCGGCCTCGCCGAGCCGACCACTGGATATCGCTCAGCGGAGGGCCAGTTTCCAGGGCCATTTCGCATTTTGTTGAATCATGTGTCACAAATCATTTGACACCTATTAAATCGCGTGCGATGTAATCGTGTCTTAGATAACTGCCGGCGACCGGTCGAGGAGCAAGACCGTCCGCGTCCATGTCGCTGGCTTCCATGGGAAAACATACTGAGGGAGGGTTGTGATGTCTGACATCAATCGCCGCGCGTTCGTCCAAGTTGCCGCTTTGGGCGGCGCCGCCGCCATTCTCGCCACCTCCGCGGCCGAGGCGGCGGGGCAGAGCGGCTATTTCGTGATCGCGGAAATCGTCTCCAAGAAGGATAAGGCGGACGAGCTCCGCGGGCTGATGGTTCCGTTCGCGGAGAAGGCGGCGAAGGAGCCGGGCTGCCTCGGCTACCAGCTGCTGGAGGTCATCGGCGAGCCCGGTCGCTTTCTCACTTTCGAGCGCTGGACCGACAAGGCGGCGCTTCAGGCCCACATGGTCACGCCCGACATAAAGGAGATCGTGCCGAAGCTCGAGCCCGTGCTGGCCAAGCCGTTCACCCAGCTGTTCCTCGAGGCGCGCACCGGCGGATAGGCAGGCGGTCGACCGCGCGCCGACCAATGTCGCCGCCCCCGCGGCGACAAATATCAACGATCAACGCAAAATGATGGGGTGGGAGAGATGCGTAATCTACTTTGTGCGACTGGCGCGCTTTTGACGGTTGCAGCGGCGGTTCCGGCCTGGGGCGGCGAGTTCTTCGTCATCGAGGACGGCCCCGGAAGCAAGTCGATCGCGGTGAAGCAGGAGACGGCGCCGCTCGCGGCCGTGCCGGCAATGCCCAACGGAAAGCCGAACACGGGTTTCGACTATGGAATGCTTTACGACCTGCCCGGCGCCGGTACTCGCGTTATGCGCGGCCATGTCGACGCCAAGGGTGCGATCGCGGTCCACGAAGGGCCTCGGCCCTATGTTCTCTATGTCATCAGCGGGTCGGGGAAGATGACCCTCAACGACAAGGCTGGGACGCAGGTCGGTGAGATCGCCTACAAGCCGGAAGACGTGATCGTTTTCCAGCCGGGGACCATGCATGGCTGGGCCAATGGCGATGCCGCGTTCGAATTCCTCGGCGTGGAGCTTCCCGCCCCGCCGAAATAGCAAGCTCCGACCGCTGCCAGGGGGACGAAACGCATGTCAGACATCATTCTGCATCACTACCAGCTGTCCCCCTACTCGGAAAAAATTCGACTTGCGCTCGGCCTCAAGAGGCTGAGCTGGCATTCGGTCGAGATTCCCGTCTGGACGCCACGGCCCAAGCTGACGCCGATGACGGGCGGCTATCGGCGAACCCCGATTCTCCAAGTGGGCGCGGAGTTCTACTGCGACACCTTGCATATCATGCGCTTCCTCGAGGGCGCCAGCACTTCGGGGGCGCTCTATCCCTCGGGCCAAGAAGGCTTGGCGAAGGCGTTCGGCTGGTGGATCGAGAAGGGCTCCTTCATGAACGAGGTCTGCCTGACGATCGGCAACATGGCGGGCAAGATCCCACGGGAGCTCATCGATGAGCGGCGGCCCTTCTTCGGCGTCGATCTCGACCCGGCGGGGCTCCTCCCCAAGCGCGCGGTCTATCTGCAGAGGCTCAACGCGCATCTTGGCTGGCTCGACCAGACGCTTGCCGACGGCCGCCCGTTCATCCTCGGAAAGGAACCGTCCGCCGCCGACCTGTCGGCCTATCACGGCCTCTGGTTCGCGATGGTGAATGCCGGCGGCGAGGTCACGGACCTGATCTCCTCCGCCGCGGTCGTCAAGCCCTGGTACGGGCGCGTCGCGGCCATCGGCCATGGCGAGAGCGTCGGCATGACCGAGGAGCAGGCTATCGAAGTCGCCAAGGCGCACGAGCCGAGCGAGCCGCGGGGCTGGCTGCCGGAAGCGCAGCATGTCGGGCTGCGGCGCGGCGATTGGGTCAGCGTCACCCCCGACGACTACGGCAACCCCGTCCATGGCGCCCTGCTCGCCTGGACGGCCGACGAGATCGTCATTCGGCACGAAGACCCGTCGGTCGGCCGCGTGAACCTCCGCTTCCCGCGCGTCGGCTTCGACGCGGTCCCGGCGAAGAGAGCGGCGTGAACCCGGCTCGAGCTGCGGCCGTGACGGACGGCGCCCCTCAGGACTGAACGACTACGTTCCGCGTCTCGGGCGGCTCGATGACCTCCATGGGCGACATTCGGGATCCCGTGAAACCTGTTATCAGACGGGTGCCACGTTGGAACGTGACATAGTTCCAACCCCAATTGAGCACGACCGCCAGTCGATTTCGAAAACCGATCAAAAAGTAGATGTGGGCGACCGACCAGATCAGCCAAGCGATCAAGCCGGTGACTCGGAACCGACCGATTTGCACCACCGCGCTCTTGCGCCCGATCGTCGCCATCGACCCAAAATCCCGGTATTCGAATGGCTGCAGGTTCCCGCCCTTCAGTCGCGCCTTGATCAGTCGCGCCACGTAGGCCCCCTGCTGTTTGGCGACGGGAGCGACGCCCGGCAGCGGACGTCCATCAGGACCGGCGGCACTCGCGGTGTCGCCGATGACGAAGATCTCGGGATGCCCGGGAACCGACAAATCCGGGTTCACCTTGACCTTTCCCGCGCGATCGGGCTCGACGCCCAGCCATTGGGCCGCCGGCGAAGCCATTACGCCCGCCGCCCACATGAGTGTGCGGGCGTCGATGCGCGCGCCGTCCACCTCGACGCCGCGTTCGTCGCACCGCGTCACTGGCTTGCCCAGCCGCACCTGGACGCCCAGCATTTGTAGGGAATGCCGCGCCGCCTCGGACAGATCGGGATGAAACGAGGCCAGCAGCCGCGGGCCCGACTCGATCAGCACCACCCTCGTCGCGCGCGGATCGATCGAGCGAAAGTCCGCCGAGAGCGCCTTGCGCGCCTGCTCGGCGATGGCGCCGGCCATTTCGACGCCGGTCGGACCCCCGCCGATAATGACAAAACTCAGGAGACGCTCACGTTCCCGAGCCTCGGTTTCGATTTCCGCCCTCTCGAACGCGAGCAGGATGTGACGACGCAAGACGGTCGCGTCATCGATGCGTTTCAGGCCGGGCGCAAATTTCGCCCAATCGTCGTGGGCGAAATAACTGTGTTTCGCTCCCGTCGCGACAATCAGGAGATCATAGGGCACGTCTCGATCTTCGGCCCGTACGATCTTGCTGACGGGATCGATGCCTTCGACATCGGCAAGAATGACGGTCGCGTTGGCTTGCCGGCTGAGCACGCTGCGGATCGGCGAGGCGATGTCGGCGGGCGAAAGCCCCGCCGTCGCGACCTGGTAGAGCAGCGGCTGGAACAAATGATAGTTGTGACGATCGATCACGATCACGTCGACCGGCGCGTTCGCGAGCGCCTTGGCGGCCGACAGACCCGCAAAGCCCGCGCCGATTATGACGACGCGTGGGCGGCTCATCGCAGACTGCCGAATCTGGCCCATCAACCTCACTCCCCGAATCTGCATCAGTCCGCGTCGACACGAACAAGGACTGCGATCCCTCCCGGCGCCCCTAATCGGCCGCGCTTTCGACAAGCGGGGCCGAGCAAAGCTCTCAGGAAAGCGAACGAAAGCCGGGCTGGCGAGCCATGGCTCGCCAGTGTCCTCTTTCAGCGAACGTTCTCGGGCAATCCCAATACTCGTCGGACGAGATAGTCGAGGGAAAGCGAGCCTGGCCCCCAAGCCATGATGGCGAGCGCCATCGCGGCCCAGGTGATATGGATCGGCCAACCGTCGGGAACGGTCAGCTCGACAATGCAGGTCATGAAGAGCAGCCCGGTCGCGGCGAAGCGGGTCGCGAACCCGAACACGAGCAGGATGGGAAGGCTGATCTCCGCGCATCCGGACAAGAAGGCGAACAACGCGGGCGCGGGATACGGATACGGGCCGCCTGGCAGATGCAGCATGAATTCGCTGGTGAAGAGATCGACGGCCGTATCTTTGAGCTGAAGAAAACCGTCCCATTTGAGCACGCCGGACCGCCAGAACGGCGTCGCGAGACCCAGACGCAACACGAGTTGGACCAGAGAGGGCTGCGCGACGAGACGCACGATGCCGCTCAATCTGTCGGCCAGCGCGCCGACCTGACGAACCGCGCTATTGTTGATGGCGGCGTATCGGTCGGTGGTCGTCATCATCGATCTCCGTGTTGGATGGCTGTGAAGGCTCCGGCTTCGACGATCCCTGCGATATTGGCGCTCAGATCGAACGCGGCGCTCGCCTCGAACGCCGCCGCGGCGGCGGCGGCCAGCTTCTCACCCGAGACGAGCCGCTTCAGAAACATCGCGCCGCCGGGGGGAAGCCGCCGCACGACGACGTCCAGACCGGGCCGAGTTATCAGCGCATCTTCCGGCGTCGTCGCGTCGATCGAACCAACCGGATCCTCGGTCCGGTTCGCGACGAAGATCGAAACGGCCGCAAACTCGGAGCTGACTATTCTCGTTGCTGGATGGGGAACGAAAACCGCGTCGGCGAGCGCGTCGGACGGAAAGGCGGCCAGAGCTTCGGCGGTGAGCGTCCCGAGATCTGCGGCGTGATAGGCGTCGAGCCAAGCCCGTTCGACGCGCGCGACGTCCGCCAGCCATGGCGTCGACCGGGCCCATTCGTAAGTCGCGATGAAGTCGGGGAAGTCGCGGCCGTACTCGAACAGCAAGGGCGATGTCGGAGGGACAGCGCGGACGTGGAAGCGCGCCATCGCGCGGAAGAACTCCACGCCGGTCAGACGCTGGGTTGCGGGAAACACCGCCGCGAGAGCGTCGATGAGACTGACGGTCACATTGTTGCGATAGACATTGTAGCGGCTGATCGCCGCCTTTTCGTTAGGGCCCGTGACAACGGTCGGCGTTTCGCTCCGCGGGTCGAGCAAGGCCGTGGCGA